>NZ_WMBF01000030.1:0-27759 GCF_019400875.1 Streptomyces anatolicus
CGACCTCTCCCGCCCGCACCGCATGAGCCGACGCCTGAAAGCCGGTTCCGTCTTCGTCATTTTTTTTTTCAAGCAGAAGACGCCAGATGGCTTCTTGAGATGTCTCGTGGGCTAGGAGATGTGTAGAAGGGACAGGCCGCGGAGACCACCGGGCTCCTCACCCCCGGTACCGCCGGAGCCGCCCGAACCACCGGTACCGCCCGTGCCCCCACCGGTGCTGCCACCGCTGGTCGCCGGTCCCGCGGTCGAGGCCGGCGGCTGCTGCTGCTGTTGCTGCTGCCGCTGGGGCGCCGACTGCTGCGGCGGGGCCTGGCCCGCCGTGGTGCTGCCCTGCGTCTGACTCGGCTGCGTGGAGCCCGCCGTGCCCGTCTCGCGGACCGCGCCCGGGGCCGTGGCGCCCTGCGAGGGCCGCGCGGAGCTGCCCTGCGTCGGGGATCCTGGCGAGGCCGAGGGGCGCTGCGCCTTGCGGTCCTGCCGCTTCTTCGCGGGGTCCCCGGGGAGCGGGGAGCCCGGCAGGTTGTTGCGCGGGGCCTCGCCGGGGCCGGGCACGGTGACCCGGTCCGCGTCCCGCACCGCGCCGCCGAGCAGCGAGCCGAGCAGCAGCGTGAGGCCGATCGCGACCGCGCCGACCAGAGCGCCGCGCCGCAGCACGCGCCGCCGCAGCTCCCAGATGTCGGCGCGCGGCCCGAGCGTGCGCCAGGCCTCTCCCGCGAGGCGGCCGTCCACGGAGTAGACGGGGGCGCCCGCGATGATCAGCGGCGACCAGGCGGCGAGGTAGATGATGTCCGGCGCGTCATAGGCGGGGACGGTCTTCCAGCTGACGGTGACGATGAGCGCGGCGGAGAGCAGCACGCCGATGGAGGCGGCGACCCGCTGCCAGAGCCCGAGCACCGTCAGAACGCCGACGATGACCTGGAGGAAGGCGATGCTGAGCCCGGCGCCCACCGGGTGCTGGAGGGCGAAGTCACGCAGCGGCTCGGCGAGCGCCCAGGGGTGCAGCGAGTTGAGCCACTTGACCATGGAGCCGCGCTCGCCGCCGTCGAAGTAGACGGGGTCACACAGCTTGCCCATGCCGGCGTAGATGGAGATGAAGCCGAGGAAGACGCGGAGCGGCAGGAGGACCACGCCGAGATTCATCCGGCGGCCGGGGTAGTAGGCGTGGCGCACCGGGTCGGCACCGTGCCGCCGCTTGCGCTCCTCGGCCTCGGCCTCGGTCTCGCCGTCGGCGTACTCGTCGTAGCCGTCGTGAGCGTCATAGCCGTCGTGACCGTCGTACGTGTCGTCGCCGTACCGCTCGCGCTCTTGTGCGAGCCGCTCGTCGTAGTCGCTGCTGGGCATCCGCATCTGCGGCAGCAGCTGGGTCCGGGGGTCGGGGCCACCCGCGCCGACGACGGGCGTCTCGGCGGTCTCGGGGCCGTCGTCGAGGCCGACGCGCGGGATGACCTGGGTGGCGCCCGCGTCCTCGTAGGGCCCTGCCTCTTCGGCCGAACGGCGCACGCTGTTGCCGCGCACGGCCTGCAGCAGTCTGATGGCGCCGGTGTCGTCCGGATCGGACTTCCCGCTCCAGACGACGGGTGCGCGGCGCTTGGCGGCCGCGCCCACGGCGGGGATCCGCACCGTCTCTTCGGGGAGGCCCAAGTGCCGTGAGATACGCGGGGATTGAATGCGCCCAGCGGCGGGGAGCTGCACGCGGAAGCTCGCGTGCGCGACGATGACCTGCGCCGGGTCGCTCGGCACCTTCACCATGCTCAGCGCGGGAGCTTCGTCGAAGCCTGACGAGCTTCCCCCTGTGGGTGTGCGGGGTGTTCTGGTGTCCACACTCATCTAACCGAGTGACGTGTGTTTAGGACACTGCCTTGACCACGCGGAAATGTCCGGACCGCGTCAAGAGATCCCCGTCAAGGGACCACACGGCCCGGACATCAGTACGCCCGGCAACTCTTACGCGCGCCGACCGGCAACGCTCACGCGCGCCGACGGGCAACACTCACGCGCGGCGCCGCGACGCCTCGTACAGCACGACACCGGCGGCGACACCGGCGTTCAGCGACTCCGCGCCACCCGGCATCGGGATCCGCACCCGGAAGTCGCACGTCTCGCCGACGAGGCGGGACAGGCCCTTGCCCTCGCTGCCCACGACGATGACGACCGGACCGCCGAGCGCCTCCATGTCGCCGACCTCCTGCTCGCCGTCGGCCGCGAGGCCGACGACGGTGACGCCCGCCTTCTTGTACGCCTCAAGGGTGCGCGTCAGGTTCGTGCACCGGGCGACCGGCGTACGCGCGGCCGCGCCCGCCGAGGTCTTCCAGGCACCGGCCGTCATACCGGCGGCCCGCCGCTCGGGCACGACGACGCCGTGGCCCCCGAAGGCGGCCACGGAGCGGATGACCGCGCCGAGGTTGCGCGGGTCCGTCACGCCGTCGAGCGCGACGATCAGCGGGTCCTCACCGGCGTCGTACGCGGCGGCGGCGAGGTCCTCGGGGTGCGCGTACTTGTACGGCGGGACCTGGAGGACGAGGCCCTGGTGGTTGAGGCCGTTCGTCATCCGGTCCAGCTCGGGCCGCGGCGCCTCCATGAGGTGGATGCCGCCGCGCTCGGCCGCGAGCTGAAGCGCCTCGCGCACCCGCTCGTCGTTGTCGATGAACTGCTGGACGTAGAGCGTGGAGGCGGGCACGCCGTCGCGCAGCGCCTCGAAGACGGGGTTGCGGCCGACGACCATCTCGGAGGCCTGCTTGCCGCCACGCCCCTTCTGCGCGGGGCGGCGGCCCGCGGCCTTCTTGGCCTTGGCGGCGGCGATGCGGTTCTTCACGTGCCCCTTGCGCGCCTCGGCGGGCGGCGTCGGACCCTTGCCCTCAAGGCCGCGGCGCCGATTGCCGCCGCTGCCGACCTGCGCGCCCTTCTTGCCGGACATGCGGCGGTTGTTAGCGGCCATGACCTACCTGTCTGTTGTGATGCGAGTGCGCGTACGTCCGTACGCGCGAAGGTGTACGTCTATGAAGTGTGCCGCCCCGAACGCCGGGCGGCACATCTACGGGGGTGCTAACGCGGCCCGAGCGTCCAGCGCGGCCCGGCCGGGCTGTCCTCGATGACGAGGCCCGACTGGTTCAGCTGGTCGCGGATGGCGTCGGCGGTGCCCCAGTCCTTGCGGCCCCGGGCGGCCTCGCGCTGGTCGAGGACCATGCGTACGAGGGTGTCGACGACGCCGTGCAGATCCTCGCCGCGGTCGCTCTCACCGCCGGCCCAGTGCGGGTCGAGCGGGTCGAGGCCGAGGACGCCGAGCATGGCCCGCACCTCGGCGAGGCGCTGCACGGCGGCTTCCTTGTCGTCGGCGGCCAGGGCGGAATTGCCCTGCCGGACCGTGGTGTGCACGATGGCGAGCGCCTGCGGGACGCCCATGTCGTCGTCCATGGCGTCGGCGAACGCGGGCGGCACCTCGGCGGCGGGCTCGACGGCCCCGCCCGCCTTCTCCACCACGCGCTGCACGAAGCCCTCGATGCGGGCGAACGCGGACTCGGCCTCGCGCAGGGCCTCCTCGCTGTACTCGATCATCGAGCGGTAGTGCGGGGTGCCCAGGTAGTAGCGCAGGACGATCGGGCGCCACTGCTTGACCATCTCGCTGACGAGGACCGAGTTGCCGAGCGACTTCGACATCTTCTCGCCGCTCATGGTGACCCAGCCGTTGTGCACCCAGAAGCGCGCGAACGCGTCGCCGAAGGCCTTGGCCTGGGCGATCTCGTTCTCGTGGTGCGGGAAGATCAGGTCGATCCCGCCGCCGTGGATGTCGAACTCGCGGCCGAGGTACTTGTGGGCCATCGCCGAGCACTCCAGGTGCCAGCCGGGGCGGCCGCGGCCGAAGGGCGTCTCCCAGGCGGGCTCGCCCGGCTTGACCGCCTTCCACATGGCGAAGTCGCGGGGGTCCCGCTTGCCCGCGACGCCCTCGTCGGGCTGGCGCAGGTCGTCGATGTCCTGGTTGGACAGCTCCAGGTAGCCGGGCCAGGACCGCACGTCGAAGTAGACGCTGCCGTCGGCCTCGTAGGCGTGGCCGCGCTCGATGAGGCCGCGCATCATCTCGACCATCTCGGTGATGTGGCCGGTGGCGCGCGGCTCGTAGGTGGGCGGCAGGCAGCCGAGCGCGTCGTAACCGCTGTTGAAGGCGCGCTCGTTCTCGTACCCGATCGACCACCAGGGGCGGTCCTGCTCGGCCGACTTCTTGATGATCTTGTCGTCGATGTCGGTCACATTGCGCACGAACGTCACGTCGTAGCCGCGGTAGGCGAACCAGCGGCGCATGATGTCGAAGTTCAGGCCGGACCTGATGTGCCCGATGTGCGGGGCCGCCTGCACCGTGGCACCGCAGAGGTAGATCGAGACACAGCCTTCATGGAGGGGGCTGAAGTCACGGATCTGCCGGGCGCTGGTGTCGTACAGGCGAATCGTCACCACTCCAGGGTAGTGGGCGCGGGGCAGTGCCCCACGCCCCCTTGGCCCACCGGCCACGCAACTGTGACGTGGGGGGCCGTCAGACCCGCCCCACGACCTTCCGCGCGGAGACCCGCACCACCACGCGCGGGGCGTCGTCCTTCGCCGCGGGGTTGAACTCGGCGTACTTCTTGCCCGTGTACTTCAGCGACAGCTCGTCGATGAGTTCCTGGCCGCCCTCGGTCGTCATCTCCGCCGTGCCACGGATCTCTGCGTAGGTGTACGGGGCGTCAAAGGGCTGGAGCAGCACCGTCACGCGCGGATCGCGGCGCAGGTTCTTCTCCTTGCGGCGGCCGAGCGTCGTGGAGAACAGCACGTCGTCGCCGTCCCGCTTCACCCAGACCGGCGACAGCTGCGGGCTGCCGTCGGGCTGGATGGTGGCGACGGTGATGAAGGACGGGGCGTCGAGGAGGGCTTTGAGCTGGTCGGACAGTTCGGCGGACATGGCTTCACTCCTTCGTGGACAGCAGGCTGCGCGAGCCTCGCCGGTACGAGCCATACCCCTACCCGATATCGCCGTCAGTGCGACGTACGTACGACCAACGCGGTGGCGATCGCGGCGAGCCCGTCCCCGCGGCCGGGGAAGCCGAGGCCGTCGGTGGTGGCCCCGGAGACCGACACCGGCGCGCCCACGGCGTCGGAGAGCACCTTCTGCGCCTCGTCGCGGCGCTTGCCGATCTTCGGGCGCGGACCGATGACCTGCACGGCCACGTTGCCGACGGTGAATCCGGCGTCCCGCACGATGCGGGCGGCCTCGGTGAGGAGGGTCAGGCCCGACGCGCCGGACCACTCGGGGCGTCCGGTGCCGAAGTGCGCGCCGAGATCGCCGAGGCCGGCAGCGGAGAAGAGCGCGTTGCACGCGGCGTGCGCGACGACGTCGGCGTCGGAGTGCCCGGCGAGTCCGGGCCCCTCGTCCTCCCACTTCAGACCCGCGCACCACAGCTCGCGGCCCTCTTCGAAGGCGTGGATGTCGGTGCCGATGCCGACCAGAGGCAGTACGGGGGTGGCCGGCGGTACGGGAGTGGCCTCAGAAGCCATCGTTGGCCCTCCGGCGCGCGAGGACGGCCTCCGCGAGGAGGAGGTCGAGGGGGCGCGTCACCTTGAACGCCTCCTCGTGGCCGGGCACGACGACGACGGGCAGGCCCAGCTGCTCGACCATGCTGGCGTCGTCCGTGACGTTGTCGGTGACGGTCTCGTGGGCACGTACGAGCGTGGCGCGGTCGAAGCCCTGCGGGGTCTGCACGGCGCGCAGCCTGGCCCGCTCGGGGGTGGCCACGACGGGCTCGGCGTCGCCGGGCGCGGCCGCGGGCTCCACCTGCTTGACGGTGTCGGTCAGCGGCAGCGCGGGCACCACGGCGGGCGCCCCTTCGCGCACGGCGGCGATGACGCCGTCGACCGTGTCGACCGGCACCAGCGGGCGGGCCGCGTCGTGCACGAGCACGATGTCGATGCCGGGCGGCAGCGCGTCCAGGCCGGCCCGCACGGACTCCTGGCGGGAGTCACCGCCGGGCACGACGAGGAAGTCGGTGCGCTCGGGCAGCGCGTGGTCGTCGAGGAGGGTCTTGACCTCGGGGGCGCCGTCGGGGGGCGCCACGACGATGACGAGGGAGACGGCGCGGGACGCCGCCATGGCGCGGACGGCGTGGATGAGTATCGGGGTGCCGTTCAGCGCGCGGAGTGCTTTGGGGGCGCCAGGGCCGAGGCGCACGCCCCGTCCTGCCGCGGGAATGACCACCGCGGTACGGGATTCGCTAGACATCGGTTCCGTTCAGGTTTGTGTGCTCGGCCGACGTGGGTATGGCCTCACCGTGTCGGGCACGACATGTCGACCGGACCCTTTCCGTGAATCCGATCGAGCCAGTGCCCGAGCCCGGCACGCCAGACGGAGCTGAAGCCGAGCCAGACAGGGCTGAAGCAAAACAGGGCTGAACATGCCGCAGCGCCCGGCGACTCCTCTTGAGGGTCAGCGGGCACCGCGGCAATCATTGCGGGACAGCCAAGGGGTGCGCCCAGGGCCGTCCGGCGTCAGGACGCGAGGACCTCGTCGAGCAGGGCCTCGGCCTTGTCCTCGTTCGTGTTCTCCGCGAGCGCCAGCTCGCTCACCAGGATCTGGCGTGCCTTGGCGAGCATGCGCTTCTCACCGGCGGACAGTCCGCGCTCACGCTCCCGACGCCACAGGTCACGCACGACTTCCGCGACCTTGATGACATCGCCGGAGGCGAGCTTCTCGAGATTTGCCTTGTAGCGACGCGACCAGTTCGTGGGCTCTTCGGCGTACGGCGCGCGCAGTACCTCGAAGACCCGGTCCAGCCCGTCCTGACCGACCACATCACGCACGCCGACGAACTCCGCATTGTCCGCTGGCACACGCACCGTCAGATCGCCCTGGGCGACCTTCAGCACCAAGTAGGTCTTGTCCACGCCTTTGATCTGGCGAGTTTCGATAGCCTCGATCAGCGCGGCCCCGTGATGGGGATAGACCACGGTGTCGCCAACCTTGAACGTCATGTGACAGGTACCCCTTCCGTGGCTATCCATCCTAACACGAGAACCGCCTCTTCTGAATGGCGTTTTCGCAGGTCAGGGCATATCTCGGGGCTTGACAACAGCAACAGGAACGTGCTGCGGAGGGCCGCCGGAACGGGGTATTCGCAGGTCGGAGCGGCTCTCCGGGGAGGCGGAAACGCGGGCGTTATGCGCCCCTCAAGAGGCCCAGGAGGGGCCGAACGTCCCGGTTTGCGCGGTTCCAAGCGGTGAACTTTCGCTGCTCCGTTCGGAGGCCGGAGAGGCGTACCACACGCCGTCGGACAGGATTCCGAAATTGATCAAGGCGCCCGATGATCGATTTTCGAGGTCTCCGCGCATTCCTTACCGGAAATCCGCGAGAGGTTCGGAGCGACGCTCTTGACGGCGCTTATGTGAATGATGAACGAGGGAGCAATGAGACGGGCTCGCGGTCCCGAGGGGCGGGTCGGGTGCGGCGCCATGGGAACGGCTCGGTAACCTAAGCGCGCTGACACACCCTTAGGGCGGCTCCACGGTCGCCTCAGGGCGGTCGCACGGTCGCCGAGGGCGGCCGCTCGGCCGTCCGCCCCCTCCCGTATCGCCCACGTTCAAGGAGTAGCCGCCGCCGTGAGCCGCAGCCTTCGACGCGGCGCCATCGCCGCCACCGCCATCGCGTTCTCGCTTGCCTCGCTCGCCGCGTGCGGCGCCGGGAACAACGCTCAGACGCTGGAGGTCAAGCCGGACAACGCGGCCACCTCCGTCGGTGACATCAAGATCCAGAACGCCATGGTCATCACGCAGCCGGACCTGAAGTCCAAGGGCCCGGCCGTGGTCGCCGCGACGGTCTTCAACGCCGGCACGACCGCCCAGACCCTGGACTCGATCACGGTCGACGGCACCGGCAAGAAGGCCAAGATCACGCCCGCCAAGGACGACAAGACGTCCAAGCCGAACCGGCTGACCATCCCGGCCGGCGGCTCCGTCGTCATCGGCGGCAAGGACAACGCGTCGGCCGTCCTGCCCAGCAGCCGCGAGGCCGTCAAGGACGGCAACGCGCAGCGGATCACCTTCACCTTCAGCGACACCGGCAACGTGAAGCTCAAGGCGTTCGTCGTGCCCGCCGAGAGCTACTTCAAGAAGTGGGGCCCGACCGAGGTGCCGCAGGCGCCGGGCGCCAAGCCGGGCCAGTCCGGCAAGCCGGGTCAGTCGGGCAAGCCCGGTGAGCCGGGCCAGTCCGGCGCACCTTCCGCGGGGGCCTCCACCGACCCGTCGGGCCACGCCTCCGGTGCCGCGAACACGGACCCGTCGGGCTCCGCCTCGCACAGCGCGGACGCCGGTACGGGCGCCGAGCACTGACCGACGTACGTATGAGGAGGGCGGGACCCCGGCCGGGGTCCCGCCCTCCTCGTCGTTCAAGGCCGCTCAGGCGCGCTGAGGGCTGCTCGCGGTTTACGGCTCGAACTTGTAGCCGAGGCCGCGGACCGTCACCAGGTAGCGCGGGGCGCCCGGGTCCGGCTCGATCTTGGCGCGCAGGCGCTTGACGTGGACGTCGAGGGTCTTGGTGTCGCCCACATAGTCCGCGCCCCAGACGCGGTCGATGAGCTGCATCCGGGTCAGGACGCGGCCCGCGTTGCGCAGGAGCATCTCCAGGAGGTCGAACTCCTTCAGCGGCAGGTCGACCTTGGAGCCGGAGACCGTGACCACGTGGCGGTCGACGTCCATGCGGACGGGGCCCGCCTCCAGGGCCTGCGGGGTGACCTCCTCCGGTTCGCCGCGGCGGCGCAGGACCGCGCGGATGCGGGCGACCAGTTCGCGCGAGGAGAAGGGCTTGGTGACGTAGTCGTCGGCTCCTATTTCGAGGCCGACCACCTTGTCGATCTCGCTGTCCTTGGCGGTGACCATGATCACCGGGACGTTCGAGCGGCTGCGCAGCTGGCGGCAGACCTCGGTGCCGGGCAGGCCGGGCAGCATCAGGTCGAGCAGGACGAGGTCGGCGCCGTTGCGCTCGAATTCGTCGAGTCCGTCCGGGCCGGTGGCCGCGATGGCGACCTCGAAGCCCTCTTTGCGGAGCATGTAGGACAGAGCGTCGCTGAAGGATTCCTCGTCCTCGACGACGAGCACTCGGGTCACGGAAGGACCTCCGGGGCAGGAATGGGTTCGTACGTAGTGGTCGCGGCGGACGCGGCGGCGCCGGGGACGGCGTGCTCCGCGGTGGGTCCGCCGCCGTGACGTGATCCGCGTTCGCGGTGCGCGGCCGCCTCCGGCAGCCGCAGGGTGAAGGTGGAGCCCTGTCCCTCGGAGCTCCACACGGTGACCTCTCCGCCGTGCGAGGCGGCGACGTGCTTGACGATGGCAAGGCCGAGGCCGGTGCCGCCGGTGGCCCGGGAGCGGGCCGGGTCGACGCGGTAGAAGCGCTCGAAGATGCGTTCCTTGTCCTTGTCGGAGATGCCGATGCCCTGGTCCGTGACCGCGACCTCGATAAGGTCCCCGCCGGGTGCGGTGACCCGGCGGGCGGCTATTCCCACGCGGGTGCGGGCCGGGCTGTAGTTCACGGCGTTCTCGACGAGGTTGCCGAGGGCCGCGGCGAGCTGGCCGCGGTTGCCCCAGATCTGCAGCTCGGCCGTCCCCCCGGCGGCCAGGGTGATCTGCTTGTGGGAGGCCTGGTGGCGGCTGCGGTCGATCGCCTCGGCCACCAGTTCGTCGACGCGGACGGGCTCGGCGTCCTCCAGGGGGTCGTCGTTCTGGACGCGGGAGAGGTCGATCAGCTCCTGCACGAGGTTGGTGAGGCGGGTCGCCTCGATCTGCATGCGGCCCGCGAAGCGTTCGACGGCCTCGGGGTCGTCCGAGGCGTCCATGACGGCCTCGGAGAGGAGGCTGAGGGCGCCCACGGGGGTCTTCAGCTCGTGGGAGACGTTCGCCACGAAGTCGCGGCGTACGGCCTCGATGCGGCGGGCCTCCGTGAGGTCCTCGACCAGGAGCAGCACGAGCCGGGAGCCGAGAGGGGCCACCCGCGCGGAGACCGCGAGGGCCTCGCCGCGGCCGGTGCCGCGCCGGGGGAGGTCCAGTTCGACCTGGCGTATCTCTCCGTCGCGGCGGGTGTCGCGGGCCATCTGGAGCATCGGCTCGACGGCGAGCTTGCCGCCGCGGACGAGTCCGAGCGCGTACGCCGCCGAGCTGGCCTTGACCACGCTGTCGGCCTCGTCGAGTACGACCGCGGAGGAGCGCAGCACGGAGAGGACCGTGTCCACGCCGGGTGGCAGGACGGGGTCCGTGTGCAGGGAGGTCCGGGTGGGGCGTTTCTGTTCGCGCTCGCTCCAGCGGAACGCCAGCATGGCGATGACGCCGGTGCACACCCCGGCGATCGCTGCAGCTGCGGCGACCGCCGCGTTCACGTCCATGAGTCCAGGTTATGCGCCGGTTCGGTGTCGGCCACAGCCAAACGGGTGCCGCCTCGAACACTCGTCGCTCAGAGTTCACCATGGGGACGGCACCGGTTCATTTCCCCCGGTCGGGCCGAGGCGGGCCCGTTCGGAGGTGGCGCCGCGCGTCGCCCACAGTTCACCTTGATGACGGTGGCGGTTCATTCGGGGTGCCGGAAACGGACGGTTAAGGGCCGCACCGTGGGAGCGTAGGGGCCAGCCCCCTGAGACGTACCGAGAGAGGGACAGCCACATGCGGGACGCGTACCACGAGGAACTTGACTCGATCGGCGAGAGCCTGGTCGAGATGGCCCGCCTGGTCGGGTCCGCGATCGGGCGCGCCACGACGGCCATGCTCGACGCCGACCTGAAGCTGGCCGAGAGCGTGATCGCCGCCGACCAGAAGGTCGACGATCTCCAGCACGAGCTGGAGGCGCGGGCGATAGCCCTGCTCGCGCGGCAGCAGCCGGTCGCCACGGATCTGCGCATCGTCGTGACCTCGCTGCGGATGAGCGCCGACCTGGAGCGCTCGGGCGACCTCGCCCAGCACGTCGCCAAGCTGGCCCGGCTGCGCTTCCCGGACTCGGCGGTGCCGCGGGACCTGCAGGCCACGATCCTGGAGATGGGCCAGCTCGCGCAGCGCCTGATGGCGAAGGCGGCGGAGGTCATCATCACCAAGGACGTCGACCTCGCGCTCCAGCTGGAGCAGGACGACGACGAGATGGACCAGCTGCACCGCACGCTCTTCCAGCACCTGATGGACGACCGCTGGAAGCACGGCATCGAGACGGCCGTCGACGTGACGCTGCTCGGCCGCTACTACGAGCGCTTCGCGGACCACGCGGTGTCGGTCGCGAAGCGGGTCGTGTACCTGGTCACGGGCGAGCATGCGGACGAGATCCAGGCGTCGGGCTCGGCGTCGGGCTCCGCGGCGGGCTCCGCGTCGGTGGAAGGGGCCTAGGTCTTCTTCGCAGCGCGCGTGCGCGTGCGCGTGCCCCGCACGAGGTCGTTTGCCGTGCGGGGCACGGGTGTTTCGTGGGGCGTGCCCTCATGGGCCTGCCCTGAAGGGCGTCAGCCGCAGCCGCCGCCGCACTGGCACGGGCCGCCGGACTGGCAGCCGCACGAGCAGCCGGGGCCGCAGCTGCAGCTCATCTCTATGACTACGGGCGTGGGGGACTCGGCCATGGGTCTCCTCCTCGAAGGCGTACGGAACGCACTTGCCTGCGCCCATTGCAACCCCGCGGGGCAGGGCGCATCAACGGCGCACGCGCGCTTATCTCGTTTCGGGCCCCAGCCGGCCCCCGGGGGAGAGCCACCCCGCAAAACTCTTTCCACTCCCTCCACACCTGTCACAGACATGCCATAACCTGCGCTGTGAACGGGGGTTCCGGGCCCGGGCACCCGGCCCGGGCCTTCCATGTGGGGGGTCACATCAACGTGCGTACGCGCACCCTCTCGACCGCGACGGCGCTCGCGGTCCTCTTCAGCTCGGCGGCGCTGGTCGCCGTCGCGTCCGGTCCGGCCGCGGCCGACTCCGACAAGCGCCTGGACGTGCGGTCGGCCGGTGACGTCCTGGTCGACGGCGAACACCGGCGCGTCTACGTGTCCGACCCGAAGGGCGGCAAGATCGTCGTCACGGACTACGCGGGCACCGTCAAGGCCACCCTGGACGGGCTGCCGGACGTCGAGGGCCTGGTGCTCTCGCCCGACTCCGACCAGGTGTACGCGGCGGTCGCGGGCCTGAACCGGATCGTCTCCGTGGAGACGACCTCGTACTCCCAGACCGCCAGTCACGCACTCGGCGGCGCCGAGAAGCCGCGCACGCTGGCGTGGGCGAGCGGCAAGCTCTGGTTCGGCCACGGGCCGTCCGGCGAGGGCGGCATCGGCTCGCTGGACCTCTCCGGGAACGAGCCGGTCGTGGCGCTCGGCCAGGAGGGCGAGGCGGACTTCTACGGCGCGCCCGAGCTGGGCTCCGACCCCGACTCGGGTGTGCTCGTCGCCGGTGAGAAGGAGACAAGCAGCGACGCCCTCGCGGTGTTCGACGTCTCGGGCGCCAAGCCGGAGCTGCGGGTCCGCAAGTCGGTGGAGGGCAGCTTCTTCGACGACATCGCGGTCTCCCCCGACGGCACGCAGATCGTCACGGCGAGCGGCGCCCCGTACTACCACCCGGTGTACTCCACGAAGGACCTCTCTCCCCTGGGCCGCTACGACTCCGGGACCTACGGCGCGGCCGTGGACATCGCCCCGGACGGCACCGTGGCGGCGGGCACCTCCTCCTGGTACGGGCCGGACGTGCACATCTACCGGCAGGGCAAGTGGTCCAAGGTGCGCGAGTACGAGTTCCCGAACACCGGCCAGACCAGCGGCGCGGACACGCTCGCCGAGGGCGGTCTGGCCTGGGCGCCGGACGGCAGCCGGCTCTTCGCGGTCTCCTCGAACAGCGAGGACGTCTTCTCGCTGCGGATTCTGACCGACCCGGCCAAGTCGCTGCCCACGCTCACGGTCGAGGCGCCCGCGAAGGCGCCCCGGGCCAAGCCGCTCACCGTCAAGGGCAAGCTCACCGGCTCCGGCCTCCCGGCCGGCACCGAGCTGACGGTGACCCGCAAGGACGTCGAGTCCCGCGACGGCAAGGCGCTGCCGCCGGTCAAGACCAAGGCGGACGGCTCGTACTCCTTCACCGACAGCCCGCCGGCGGGCGGCAAGGTGACGTACGAGGTCGCGTACGGGGGTGACGCCACGCACGCGGCGGTCTCCGCGTCGGACACGGTGGAGGTCTCGCGCACCAAGACGACCCTCACTCTCGACAAGAACGGCAAGGTCTACGGCTACGGCGCGGACGTCTCCTTCACGGCGCACCTCGGTAAGACGTACAAGAACCGCACGGTCGAGATCTGGGCGGACCCCTACGGCGCCGACAAGCCCAACAAGCTGGTCAAGAAGGGCGCCGTCAACTCGCGCGGCGACCTGAAGGCCACGGTCGACATGAAGCGCGACACGAAGGTCACGGCGGTCTTCTCCGGTGACGCCCGCTCGGCCTCCGCGAAGGCGACGTCGACCGCGTACGCCAAGGTCAAGGTCTCCAGCTCCGTCTCCCAGCACTACAAGACGGGCAAGATCGGCTCGACGAAGTACCACTACTTCCACAAGAACACCGACCCGGTGCTCGCCACGACGATGACGTACTACGAGGGCCGCAAGCAGCGCTTCGAACTCCAGGTCTACGGCCCGGACCGCAAGTGGCACACCACGGGCTCGGAGTACTTCAAGCTCAACACCGCCGGCAAGTCCACGGTCCGCCTGGAGGCCCCCGGCGAGTCGGGCATCCGCGCGCGGATCCGCTCGTCGTATGTGAACGGCACGTCGGGGGACAACGTGAACTCGACGACGCATGGGGCGTGGAAGTACCTGAACTTCACGAGGTAGCCGCTTACTTGGCATAGGCGGGCCCCTTGGCATAGGCGGCCCGCACGTGCCGATTCGGTCGCGGATGCGCGCTTTACTGCCAAGTGAGGGGGACTGGGCGGCCGTCGCGGGGGTCTTCGGGCTACACAGGGAGGTCGGGACGTTCTCGCCGAGGAGGACTGGCCGATGGTGCTCTCGATCGACCTCGCGTTCCTGCTGGCCGTCATCATCTTCTTCCTGCTGCGCAGACGCGTGGCGCCGAGGACGAAACTCGACACGGGGATGACGATGGCCGTGGTCCTGGTCTTCGGCGTACTGATCGCCCCGACGGGCTTCGGCCAGTGGATCCGCGACGTGGTCGGCGAACTGGCGCAGGGGATCTCGGACTCGGGGAGTCCGTGAGGTGCGGCGGGGGGGCGGCCGCCGGAACGCCGGGAAGCCCCCGGCTCGCGATGACTCGCGGGCCGGGGGCTCACTGGTGGCGCGTTACTTCTTCTTGCCCTGGTTCTTGACCGCCTCGATCGCCGCCTTCGCGGCCTCCGGGTCGAGGTAGGTGCCGCCCGGGTTCAGCGGCTTGAAGTCGGCGTCCAGTTCGTACGAGAGCGGGATGCCCGTCGGGATGTTCAGGCCCGCGATGTCCGCGTCCGAGATGCCGTCCAGGTGCTTGACCAGGGCGCGGAGGCTGTTGCCGTGGGCCGCTACCAGGACCGTCTTGCCGGTCAGGAGGTCGGGGACGATGCCGTCGAACCAGTAGGGGAGCATCCGGACCACGACGTCCTTCAGGCACTCCGTCTGGGGGCGCAGCTCGGGGGGGAGCGTGGCGTAGCGCGGGTCCTCGAACTGGGAGTACTCGGCGTCGCGGTCGAGCGCCGGCGGCGGGGTGTCGTACGAGCGGCGCCACAGCATGAACTGCTCCTCGCCGAACTCGGCGAGCGTCTGGGCCTTGTCCTTGCCCTGGAGGGCGCCGTAGTGGCGCTCGTTCAGGCGCCAGCTGCGGTGCACCGGGATCCAGAGGCGGTCGGCGGAC
Organism: Streptomyces anatolicus; assembly: GCF_019400875.1. NCBI lineage: Bacteria > Bacillati > Actinomycetota > Actinomycetes > Kitasatosporales > Streptomycetaceae > Streptomyces > Streptomyces anatolicus. The sequence continues at coordinate 14,833 of NZ_WMBF01000030.1, forward strand.
TCGAGGGCCAGCTGCGCGGTGCGGATCGCGCGCTTCTGGAGCGACGTGTGGACCACGTCGGGGAGCAGGCCGGCGTCCTTGAGCAGCTCACCGCCGCGGACCGCCTCCTTCTCGCCCTTCTCGTTGAGGTTGACGTCCACCCAGCCGGTGAACAGGTTCTTCGCGTTCCATTCGCTCTCGCCGTGGCGGAGGAGGATCAGCTTGTACGGTGCGTCGGCCATGCCTCTGAGCGTAATCGAACCCCGGCGGGCCCCGCGCGCGGGCGTGGCGGCCCCGAGAGCGGGTGACGGTTGACGGTTCGCGTCAATCGAGTAGCGGGGGCGGATCACAGGATCGTAATGTGTGACGGCCGCTAGAGACGCTTACATTCGGGGGGACCGCGATGTCATTCACCGCCATGAGACGTGCCGTCACCGAAAGCGTCTCGGGTCTCCCCCGCGCCTTCTGGTGGCTGTGGACGAGCACCCTGGTCAACCGGCTCGGAGCCTTCGTCGCCACCTTCATGGCGCTCTACCTCACCCTGGAGCGGGGCTATTCCGCCTCGTACGCGGGGCTGGTCGCCGCCCTCCACGGGCTCGGCGGTGTCGTCTCCTCCCTGGGAGCGGGGGTGATGACCGACCGGCTCGGGCGGCGGCCCACGCTGCTGATCGCGCAGGCGTCGACGGCCGGTTCCGTGGCGCTGCTCGGGTTCATGGAGCAGCCGCTCGCGATCGCGGGCGTCGCCTTCCTGGTGGGCATGGCGAGCAACGCCTCGCGGCCCGCCGTGCAGGCGATGATGGCGGACATCGTGCGCCCGGAGGACCGCGTGCGGGCGTTCTCGCTCAACTACTGGGCCATCAACCTCGGCTTCGCCATCTCCTCGGCGGGCGCCGGATTCATCGCCTCCTACAGCTATCGCGCCGGTTTCCTGATCGAGGCCGCCATGACGCTGGTCTGCGCGATCGTCGTCTTCGCGAAGCTGCCCGAGTCGCGGCCCGTGCGGACCGCGCTGGAGAAGGCCGCCGAGCCGGAGGTCGGGCTCGGGACCGTCCTGCGGGACGGGCGGTTCATGGGAGTCGTGGGGCTGTCGTTCCTCGTGGCGCTGATCTTCCAGCAGGGGTCGGTGGGGCTGCCGGTCGCGATGGGCGAGGCGGGGTTCACGCCCGCCGACTACGGGCTCGCGATCGCCATGAACGGCGTACTGATCGTCGTGCTCCAGATCCCCGTCACGCGCTTCATCGAACACCGGGACCCGCGACGCCTGTTGGTGATCTCGTCGGTCGTCGCCGGGTACGGGTTCGGGCTCACCGCCTTCGCCGGGTCGGTCGGGGTCTTCGCGCTGACGGTGTGCGTGTGGACGCTCGCCGAGATCGTCAACGCGCCGACCCAGACCAGCCTGGTCGTACGCCTCTCCCCCACCCATGGCCGGGGGCGCTATCAGGGCATGTACACGATGTCCTGGTCCGTGGCCGCGCTGGTCGCGCCGCTGATGTCCGGTTTCATGATCGACCGGTTCGGGGCGGAGTGGCTGTGGGGGGCGTGTGCGGTGATCGGGACGGGGGCCGCGATCGGGTACTGGGGGCTCATGCGGGGGCTTCCCGAGGAGGAGAAGGCCGCGGCGGACGTTTCCGTGGGGAACGTCCGTGCGGCCGAGCCCGTGGCGTCTCGTACGGCGGAGAGCTGACGCCTAGCGGCGGCTTCGGAGGAGCGGGGGCGCTAGCCCCTCGGCTGGGTCAAGTGGGTGAACGCGTCGAGGTTCCGCGTCGACTCGCCCCGCGAGACCCGCCACTCGTACTCCTTGCGGATCGCCGACGCGAAGCCCAGTTCGAGGAGTGTATTGAAGGAGTCGTCGGCGGCGGAGAGGACCGAGCCGAGGAGGCGGTCGAGCTCGGCGGGCGTGACCGCGGCGAGCGGCAGCTTGCCCGCGAGGTAGATGTCGCCGAGTGAGTCGATCGCGTAACTCACGCCGTAGAGGCGGAGGTTGCGTTCGAGGAGCCAGCGGTGCACCGCCTCGTGGTTCTCGTCGGGGTGACGGATCACGAACGCGTTGAGGGAGAGCGAGTGCTTGCCGACCCGGAGCGAGAGCGTGGTCGAGAGCTTGCGCGTACCCGGCAGCTTCACCACGTACGAACCGGGCTCGGGCGCCTCCCACTCCAGCTCGGCGTCGTCCAGGGTCCGCTCGATGACCGTCGTCGCGGGGTCTGCCTGCTCAGCCGTCGTCGCGGGGTCTGCCTGCTCAGCCATGGTGCGAGCGTACGTGACGCTGGGAAGTGCGGAAATCGTGCATGGCCGCGGTGTAGACGTCCGCCGTGGCGGACGCCGCCGTGTCCCAGCCGAAGGACTGCGCGTGCCGGGCCGCCGCCGCCCCCATGCGGTCCACAAGCTGTGGATGGTCGGCGAAATCGCGCAGCACGCGCGCGTAGTGGGCCGGTTCGTGGCCGGAGATCAAAAAGCCCGTCGTCTCGTCGCGTACGGCGACGGGCAGACCGCCCACCGAGGCCGCGAGGACCGGCGTACCGGCCGCCTGCGCCTCGATGGCGACCAGGCCGAAGGACTCGCTGTAGGAGGGCATCACGAGGACGGACGCCGCCCGGAACCAGTCCGCGAGCTGCTCCTGGCCCACCGGCGGCTGGAAGCGCACCACATCCGCGATCCCCAGCTTGGCGGCCAGCTTCTGGAGGCCTTCCGGCTTCGCGAGGCCGCTGCCGCTGGGGCCGCCCACGATGGGCACGACGATGTTCGAACGGAGGGCCGGCCGCTCGTCCAGGAGCACGGCGACCGCGCGGAGCAGCACGTCAGGGGCCTTCAGGGGCTGGATGCGGCCCGCGAAGAGGGGGATCAGGGCGTCCTGCGGGAGGCCCAGGCGGTGGCGGGCCGCGGCGCGCCCGTCGGCGGGGCGGAAGCGGTCGAGGTTGACGCCGGGGTGGACGACGGCGACCTTGCCGGCGTCGGCTTCGTAGTGGCGGATGAGTTCGTCGGCCTCTTCGGAGGTGTTGGCGATGAGGCGGTCGGCGGCGCGGACTATCTGCGTCTCGCCGATGACGCGGGCGGCGGGCTCCGGAGTGTCGCCCTCGGCGAGCGCGGCGTTCTTGACCTTGGCCATGGTGTGCATGGCGTGGACGAGGGGCACGCCCCAGCGCTCGGCGGCGAGCCAGCCGACGTGGCCGGAGAGCCAGTAGTGGGAGTGGACCAGGTCGTAGTAGCCCGGCCGGTGGCCCGCCCAGGCCTGCATCACACCGTGCGTGAAGGCGCAGAGCTGGGCCGGCAGCTCTTCCTTGGCGAGGCCTTCGTAGGGGCCCGCGTCGACGTGGCGCACAAGGACGCCGGGCGCCAGCTGCACGCTCGGCGGGAGGGCGCCCGTGGTGGCACGCGTGAAGATCTCGACCTCGATGTTGATCGCGGCGAGGCGCCTGGCGAGCTCGACGATGTAGACGTTCATGCCGCCCGCGTCGCCCGTGCCGGGCTGGTGCAGCGGCGAGGTGTGCACGCTCAGCATCGCCACGCGGCGCGGGCGCCGGTGGGTGCCGGGGATGCGGAGCCGGGAGGGTGCCGCCGGGGAGCGACGCCCGAGCCTGGACACGTAGTGGCTCACGTGGCGGTCCTCCTTGCGTACGGGCATGACGACGGGGAGGGCGTACGTACCTCCAGTGGGAGAACACCGGAAGCCGTTGCTCCATTTCCGTCCCGCTCCCCCACTCTCCCTTTTTGCCAAAGTGTTACCCGGCGCCTCTCAACCGCCTCTCCCGCATACCCTCTCCCTATGGCCCCACGCACCCCTTCCCGCCCCGTGGGAACGGTGACGCGCGGGACCACGAACCCCAACCGGCTGCGCCGCATGGACCGCTGGATCGCCGCCACGCACGGCGCCGCCCTGCGCCGCTCCCCCGACCCGGTGGCCGTCGACCTCGGCTACGGGGCCTCGCCCTGGACCGCCGTCGAGCTGCTGCTCCGGCTGCGTACCGTCGCTCCCCACGCGCGCGTGGTCGGCGTCGAGATCGACCCGGCGCGGGTCGCGGCGGCGAAGCCGTACGAGCGCGAGGGGCTGACCTTCCGGCACGGCGGCTTCGAGGTGCCGCTGACGGGCAGCCCGGCCCTGATCCGCGCGGCGAACGTCCTGCGGCAGTACGACGAGGAACAGGTCGCCGCCGTCTGGGAGCGGCTGTGCACGCGGCTGGCCCCCGGCGGGCTGCTCGTCGAGGGCACGTGCGACGAGATCGGGCGGCGGCACGTGTGGGTCGCGCTCGGTCCCGAGGGGCCGCGCACGGTGACGTTCGCGGCGCGGCTCGGCTCCCTGGAGCGCCCCTCCGACCTCGCCGAGCGGCTGCCGAAGGCGCTGATCCACCGGAACGTGCCGGGCGAGCCCGTACACGCGTTCCTACGCGACTTCGACCGGGCCTGGGCGGCGGCGGCGCCGTACGCGTCGTACGGGGCGCGGCAGCGCTGGATGAGGGCGGTGCGGGATCTGGGCGCCGACTGGCCGGTCGTCGACGGGAGTTCGCGGTGGCGGCAGGGGGAAGTGACGGTGCGCTGGGGGGCGTTGGCGCCGCAGATCGGGTGAACCCCGAGTCCATTCGGAGGACACTCGGGGTGAACCCCTAGGCCACCCGGAGGCCGGACCCGGATAGCACCCTGAGGCTCTGACCTGCGGGGAACGGGTGCCGCGTGCCGTTCGTCAGACGAGGCGGGTGGCGATCGGAATGGTGACCGGAGGACGGGGCCGGAGCGCGGGTCCGGAGGACGGGACCGGAGTTGGTGTCGGGCTCTGTCGTATCGCGCGGCGGCGTGGCACCATCCCGAGGGCGACCAGCAGTTACTGACGGTAAATCAGCTATGGGGGTGGCGGGGCGTGACCGGCAAGCGATACTCGACGGCGGCGACCGTGGCGCTGATCTGCGCGGCGGTGGTGGTGACCGCGCCGGGAGCGGCGTACGCGAGCCCTTCTCCCCCGTCCAGCCCCGCCGAGCCGACGCCCAGATCGGATACGTCGCTTGAGCGGGTCCGCAAGGAGATCGAGAAGCTCTACCACGACGCGGGCGTGGCCACGGACGCGTACAACGCGGCCGAGGAGAAGGCCGACAAGCAGTCCGAGCAGATCGTGAAGCTGGCCAAGGACATCGCCAAGGGGCAGCGGAAGCTGAAGAGGCTCAAGGCGCTGGCGGGCGCCGCGGCCCGCGCGCAGTACCGCGGCGGCGGGCTGCCGGACGAGGCCCGGCTGATGCTCAGCGACGACCCGGGCCAGTTCCTGGACGGCGCGGGGCGCGTGCGGCAGGGCGAGAAGGCCACCAAGAGCATGCTGACGGAGCTGGACAGGACCCAGGACGACCTGCGGATCTACGCCAAGGACGCCACGGCCCGCTGGAAGAAGCTGGAAGCCAACCGCAAGGCGAAGGCCGCGTCGAAGAAGAAGATCAAGAAGAAGATCGCGGACGCGGAGAAGCTCGAATCGAGACTGGAGAAGAAGGAGCGGGAGCGGCTGCGGAAGCTTGAGGAGGAAGCGGCCCTCAAGAAGCAGTCGGCGTGGGTGAGTTCGGGCATCCTGAAGGACATCGACGGCAAGGCCACGCCGCAGGGCAAGAAGGCCATCCAGTTCGCCACGGCCCAGATCGGCAAGCCGTATGTGTGGGGCGCCGAGGGCCCGGGTTCGTACGACTGCTCGGGGCTCACGTCGAAGGCCTGGACGAAGGCCGGGCGCGGCATCCCGCGGACCTCGCAGGAGCAGTGGAAGCGGTTGCCGCGCGTCGCCGTGGAGAACATGCGCCCCGGTGACCTGATCATCTACCACTCGGACGCGAGCCACGTCGGCATATATCTGGGCGACGGCGCGATCGTGCACGCGCCGCGTCCGGGCCGGGACGTGACGATCGCGGGAGCGGGCTCCATGAGGATCCTGGGGGTCGTGCGGCCGGATAAGTAGCGGTACGGGACAGGGGGGCGCGGGGCGGCCACGTGAGGGAGCCTCACACCCCCGCCCCCAACGGCACCCCCCGGGTTCGGGGTGAACGGGTGGGCGAGGAAGCGCGGCACCGGGCGGCCACGCGAGGGAGCCTCGCGGGCGGCCCGCCCCCGGGCACGGGCACGCTGGGCAGGCACCCGAGGCGACCCGCCCGACAGCGCGGAGCCCCGGCCCCAGGCCCGGCCCCAGGCCCCGGCCCGAGACCCGCCCCAGGAAGCCCCGCGCCGAGCGGCGAGGCAAGTGTGACGTTCGCCTCGCCGAGGCCTCCCTTGGCCGCATAGTTACCGGCAAGTAGGGTGGGGAAAGGAAGCGCGCCGCAGGTGTGGCGCAACCGCACCCTGGAGGAGAGCCATCGTGCCTCGTACCGTCAGGGACGTCGTCTTCGTGGATGGCGTCCGCACCCCGTTCGGCAAGGCGGGCCCGAAGGGCATCTACCACGAGACCCGTGCCGATGACCTCGTCGTGAAGGCCATCCGGGAGCTGCTGCGCCGCAACCCGGACCTCGACCCCGCCAAGATCGACGAGGTCGCCATCGCCGCGACCACGCAGATCGGCGACCAGGGCCTGACGATCGGCCGCACCGCCGGCATCCTCGCCGGTCTGCCGCAGTCCGTGCCCGGCTACTCCATCGACCGCATGTGCGCCGGCGCCCTGACCGCGGTGACCTCGGTCGCCGGCAGCGTCGCCTTCGGCGCGTACGACATCGCCGTCGCCGGCGGTGTCGAGCACATGGGCCGCCACCCCATGGGCGAGGGCGTCGACCCGAACCCCCGCTTCGTGAGCGAGAAGCTCGTCGACGAGTCCGCCCTTTTCATGGGCATGACCGCCGAGAACCTGCACGACCGCTACCCGAGCATCACCAAGCTGCGCGCCGACGAGTACGCCGTGCGCTCGCAGGAGAAGGCCGCCAAGGCCTACGCCGACGGCAAGATCCAGGCCGACCTGGTCCCGATCTCCGTACGCCGCACCAACGCCGAGGCCGGTGAGACCGGTTGGGGTCTCGCCACCGCCGACGAGCCGATGCGCCCGGGCACCACCCTGGAGAACCTCGCCGGGCTCAAGACGCCTTTCCGTACGCACGGCCGCGTCACGGCCGGTAACGCCGCCGGTCTCAACGACGGCGCCACCGCCTCCCTCATCGCCTCCGAGGAGTTCGCGCGGGAGAACGGCCTGCCGGTCAAGATGCGCCTCGTCTCGTACGCCTTCGCGGGCGTCGAGCCGGAGGTCATGGGCTACGGCCCGATCCCGGCCACGGAGAAGGCCCTCGCCAAGGCGGGCCTGTCCATCTCCGACATGGGTCTCTTCGAGATCAACGAGGCCTTCGCCGTGCAGGTGCTCGCCTTCCTGGAGCACTACGGCATCGCGGACGACGACGCGCGCGTCAACCAGTACGGCGGCGCCATCGCCTTCGGCCACCCGCTCGCCTCCTCCGGCGTACGCCTGATGACGCAGCTGGCGCGGCAGTTCGAGGAGCAGCCCGAGGTCCGCTACGGCCTCACGACCATGTGCGTCGGCTTCGGCATGGGCGCGACGGTCATCTGGGAGAACCCGAACCACAAGGACGCCGGAGGCGACAAGTGAGCACCACGACCACCGAGCTTCTGAAGGGTGCGGCCGAGCTGTTCCCGGACGAGGTCGTCACGCAGGCGCACGTACGCCACCTCGACCTGCCCCAGGGTGCCGGGCGCTTCGCGCTCATCACGCTGGACAACGGCTTCGACCACACCAAGCCGACCACCTTCGGCCCGCAGTCCCTCGCCAACCTGAACACGGCGATCGACCAGGTCGAGAAGGAGGCCGCCGAGGGCTCCATCGTCGGCGTCGGCATCACCGGCAAGCCGTTCATCTTCGCCGTCGGCGCCGACCTCAAGGGCGTCGAGCTGCTCAAGCGCCACGAGGACGCGCTCGCCATCGGCAAGGGCGGCCACGAGGTCTTCAAGCGGCTCTCCGGGCTCGCCGTGCCGACCTTCGCGTACTACAACGGCGCCGCGATGGGCGGTGGCGTCGAGGTCGGTCTGCACTGCTCCTACCGCACCGTCTCCAAGGCGCTGCCCGCCTTCTCGCTGCCCGAGGTCTTCCTCGGCCTGGTCCCGGGCTGGGGCGGCTGCGCGCTGCTGCCGAACCTGATCGGCGCCGACAAGGCCGTCTCGGTCATCATCGAGAACTCGCTCAACCAGAACCGCCAGCTCAAGGGCAAGCAGGTCTTCGAGCTGGGCATCGCGGACGCCCTCTTCGAGGGCGCCGACTTCCTTGAGCAGTCGCTGATCTGGACGGCCTCCGTGCTGACCGGCTCGGTCGAGGTCGTCCGTCCCGAGATCGACCGCGGCGAGGGCTGGGACGCCGCCGTCGCGCGCGGCCGTGCCATCGCCGACTCGAAGGTGCACGGCGCCGCTCCGGCCGCGTACCGCGCTCTGGAGATCATCGCGGCCGCCAAGGACGGCGACCTCCAGAAGGGCTTCGACGCCGAGGACACCGCGCTCGCCGACCTCATCATGGGCGGTGAACTGCGCGCGGGCATCTACTCGTTCAACCTCGTGCAGAAGCGCGCCAAGCGCCCCGCGGGCGCCCCGGACAAGAATCTGGCCCGCCCGGTCACCAAGGTCGGCGTCGTCGGCGCCGGTCTGATGGCCTCGCAGCTCGCGCTGCTCTTCCTGCGCCGCCTCGAGGTGCCGGTCGTGCTGACCGACATCGACCAGGAGCGCGTCGACAAGGGCGTGTCGTACGTCAAGGAGGAGATCGACAAGCTCCTCCTCAAGGGCCGCGTCAACCAGGACAAGGCGAACCGCCTGAAGGCGCTCGTCTCCGGTGTCCTGGACAAGGCCGAGGGCTTCTCCGACGCCGACTTCATCATCGAGGCCGTCTTCGAGGAGATCGGCGTCAAGCAGCAGGTCTTCGCGGAGGTGGAGGCGGTCGCCCCGGCGCACGCCATCCTCGCCACGAACACCTCCTCGCTCTCGGTCACCGAGATGGCGTCGAAGCTGAAGCACCCCGAGCGGGTCGTCGGCTTCCACTTCTTCAACCCGGTCGCGATCCTGCCGCTCCTGGAGATCGTGCGCGGCGAGCAGACGGACGACGCGTCGCTGGCCACGGCCTTCGGTGTCGCCAAGAAGCTGAAGAAGACCGCGGTGCTCGTGAAGGACGCCCCGGCGTTCGTCGTGAACCGCATCCTGACCCGCTTCATGGGCGAGATCCAGAACGTCATCGACGAGGGCACCCCGGTCGCCGTCGCCGAGAAGGCCATCGAGCCGCTCGGTCTGCCGATGTCGCCGCTGGTCCTCCTGGAGCTGGTCGGCCCGGCCATCGGTCTGCACGTCTCGGAGACCCTGAACCGCGCCTTCCCGGAGCGCTTCACCGTCTCGCCGAACCTCGCGGCCGTCGTCAAGGCGGGCAAGCGCGGCTTCTACGTGTACGACTCCGGCAAGCCGGAGCTGGACCCCGAGGTCGCCGCGCTCCTCAAGCAGGGCGACAAGGTCCTGACCGAGGAGCAGGTGCGCGAGCGGGTGCTCGACGCGGTGGCACAGGAGATCGGGCTCATGCTCGACGAGGGTGTCGTCGCCGAGGCGCAGGACATCGACCTCTGCCTGATCACCGGTGCGGGCTGGCCCTTCCACCTGGGCGGCATCACGCCGTACCTGGACCGTGAGGGCGTCAGCGAGCGGGTGAACGGCAAGCGGTTCCTCGCGCAGGGCGTGGCGAGCGTCCCGGCGTAACACGCACAGCACCGGCAGTGGGCCGTACGGGACAACTCCCGTACGGCCCACTGTCGTTCACTCACACCCTGGCCCACGCCTCGAGGGCGAGGCCCGGCTCCGCCTTCTGGCGGGCGAGCCGCAGTGTGCCGTCGAGGCCGATCGCCGCCATGACCACGCGGCCCCGCGCGTCGAGCGCCAACGCCGGTGCGCCCAGGCAGGGTTCGCCGGTCTCGGCCCACCACAGGCCCGCCTCCTCGTCCTCCGTGGGGAACGCGGCGAGGGCGGGGCGGCCGGTGCTCGTACGGTGGGCGAGGACCGTGCAGTCGTATCCGTCTATGGCCGTCCGCAGCGCCGCGACGGGCCCGGTGCCGGGGCCGCCGCCGAGCGGGATCGCGGAGCCGCCGTCCGCCGGGCGGTGGGCGAGGATGCCGCTGCCGAGCGCGTCGGCCGCGTAGTACGTGAGGCGGTCGGGGGCGGTCTCCAGGACGGTGCCCGAGCCGGGGGCCGGGGCGAGCGGGATGTCGTCGGCGCGGGTCAGTTCGCCGCCCTGCTTCTCCTGCGCCCAGCGCAGCGTCGCCTTGGCGCCGGGCGCGAGGACCTCCACGCGGCCGGTGGAGGTGGCGAGGGCGACGATGCCGTCAAGGGCCTCGCGGACCTTGAGGTCCTTCCACCCCTCCCACTTGCCGCCCTTGCCCTCACGGCGCATCCGTACGCTGTTCACGGCGTCCCGCACGAAGACGTGGACCGTGCCCGCGGCGTCCACGGCGGCGGCGGGGGCGCCCAGGTGGGGTGCGCGCTCGACGAGTTTGGTGTGCGGGTTGCCGATCGGGCGCCAGTCCATGAGGGGGCGGCCCGTCTGGTACTGGATGGAGTGCACGAGGTCGACGACGACCTTGCCGTCGGCCTCGCGCCGCTCGCCGCGGCCGACGAAGTGTACGTACCCGTCGGCGCCCTGCGCCAGGGTGAGGTAGGTCAGGCCGGGCGCCTCGAAGAAGTCGGGGCCCGTCCACTCCGGGCCGCCGGGGGTGCGCTCGGTCCAGCGCAGCAGTCCGCCGTCGGCGCGGGCGTACGCGGTGAGGCGGCCGTCCTTGCCGCGCAGCAGCCAGCGGGCGGTATCCGGGGCTCCGGTGCTGACGGCGCTCGTCCTCGGCGGCATGACTGGCGGCGACCTCCCCGTTCACGCACGTCCACGTGCGCACAGCGTTTTGCCTATTAGTTTACGTTTGCCGCATGAGAACTCTTGTCGTCGTCGACGGCGCGAACGTCGTCGGTTCCGTGCCCGACGGATGGTGGCACGACCGCCGTGGGGCCGCCGAGCGGCTGCGGGACCGGCTCGTCGCGTACGCCGAGGAGGGGATCGAGGGGCGCCCGGGGCCGCTGGACATCGTCCTGGTCGTCGAAGGGGCGGCGCGCGGTGTCGAGTCCGTGCCCGGCGTACGGGTCGAGAGCGCGCCGGGCAGCGGTGACGACCACATCGTGGAGGTGGCCGCGCGGGCCGCGGGCCGGCCGTGCGTAGTGGTCACAGCCGACCGTGAACTGCGCCGCAGAGTGGGCGAGGTGGGCGCGGAATGTGCGGGCCCGAGGGCGGTCCGCGCCCCCTAAGGGGCGCGGGGAACTGCGCGACCAGCCCCCTCCGGGCCCGCAGGCGAAGAACCGCCCGCCCAGCAGAGCGCTAGAGCCGCTTCGCGCTGCGCAGCGTGGTGGCGTAGTAGCCGTTGCCGTCCAGGCGCGAGGTGCCGCCCTTGTCGCCGATCGTGGGGCCGTTGACCTCCTCGCGGCTCGATATGAAGATCTTGTGGCCGTCGGCGTCATGGCCGAGGAAGATGCCGACGTGGTCGAGCCGCTGCTTCGTACGGGCGTCCAGCTTGAAGAAGACCAGGTCACCGGGTTGGATCACGTCGATGGACTTGGGCCGGTCGGCGGCGCCGACCCCCTTCAGCTCGATGACGTCGGCGCCCGCCTTGCCGCGCGCCATGCCGTTGGCGGTGCGGGGCAGGCCGTCGCCGGACCGGTCGTCGGCCATCAGGGGGTAGCGGGCCCGGTAGCCGAACACCGTGCGGATGAACCCGGAGCAGTCCATCGAGCGGGCGCGCATCTTCTCGGGCTGCATGGTGGTGCCGTTGCGGAAGGTGTACGGGATGCCGAGGTAGTCGAAGAAGTCGGACTGCTCCAGGCGCAGGTCGTTGCCCGCGGTGCCGTCCGGGTTCAGCGGCCCGAAGTTGGCGTCACCGGCGTACGCGATGCCCTCGTCGTCCTTCTTGACCGGGGCGCCCTCCACGTACTGGAAGGCCATCGCGAAGACGTCGTCCTCCTCGCTGCCGGAGAACTCCTTGTACCAGTCCTTGAACCACTTCTCCTTCTCCGCGCCCTCGCGCCAGGTCTCCGGCATCAGCCGCACCCAGTCGTTGGTCACCACCCGGGACTTGGTGTTCGCGGGCTCGGTGAAGGTGCGGCTCGGGCCGGTCAGCGTCGCGCTGCGGGCGCCGTCGGTGAAGGTGGCGAGGACCTTGCCGCCCTCGGTGCGCAGGACGGAGCGGTCGGGGTTCTTCAGGCGCTCCCACGTCTGCTTCCCGCTCGCCTGCTGGCCCGTGCTGTTGTGCAGCTCCGGGGTGTCGGTGACGGCCTGCACCTTGGGCGCCTTGGCTGCCTCGTCCTTGCGCAGTTCCACGGTCAGATAGGCGCTGCCGGCGAGCAGGGCGAGGACGGTCGCCGCGTGCAGGACGGGACGCTTCTTCTTGGGCGGCATGAATGACTCCTGGGAATCAGGCGGACGGCATGAAGCCGAGGAGGATCCCGGCGGTGAGGACGACGTAGGCCATGAGCGTCACCGAGCCCGTGGCGAGCAGCGTGGGGCCCTTGGGCTGGCGCACCAACTGGTAGGCGATCAGGCCGGGGACGATGAAGCCGAGGGTCTGGTTCGCGTACATGAGCGGGAACTCGATGGACAGCACGATCATCACGGTCGCCTGGAGCGTCACACCGAGCAGCACGACGGCGGCGAAGAGCCGCTTGCCGTAGAGGATCACGAACTTCTGCATCAGCAGGGTGCCGGCGTACGTCAGGACGGTCACGCCGACCACCATGGCCGCGCGCTGCAGGTCCTCGACGAGGGTCAGCGCCAGCCAGCCCGGGGTGATCATGCCGCCGGGCGAGAGGTTGGTCGTCAGATAGCAGACCAGCGAGAAGAGCAACCCGAGCGCGATGCCGACCGCGGCGATCTCGGGGGTGAGGACGGAGGGAATCAACGGGGCTCTCCTGGGCTGTGCCACTGCTGGGTGTCGTCTGCGGCGGGCGGTGCGGGCG
>NZ_WMBF01000310.1:0-7532 GCF_019400875.1 Streptomyces anatolicus
CCCGCCGCCTGCGAGGCGCGGACCGTCGCCAGCGCGCTCAGCCCGCGCGCGTGGTCCACCCTCGGCTCCCGCGCGAGGCCCGAGTCCACGACCACCCGCACGCCAGGCACCGTCAACGACGACTCGGCCACCGAGGTGGCCAGCACGACCCGCCGCCCCGCCGACCCCGCGAGGACCGCGTCCTGCACGGCGGCCGGCGCCCGCCCGTGCACCTGGAGCACCTCGACGTCCTCGCGGCCCCCGAGCCCGCCCAGCTGCCCGGCCACCCGCGCGATCTCGCCGACCCCGGGCAGGAAACACAGCACGTCACCGTCCCGCTCGGCCAGCGCCCGCCGCACCACCGACGCCACATGCGTGAGCAGCGCCGGATCGACCCGCATGCCGTGCGGCGGCCGCACCTCACGCGCGGGCGGCGCCCATACGACCTCCACCGGGTGCGCGGTCCCCCGCGCCTCCACCACGGGCGCGTCCCCGAGGATCCGCGCCCACCCCTCCGCGTCGGTCGTAGCGGACGCGGCCACGAGCCGCAGCTCGGGCCGGAGCGCCGCCCGCACGTCCACCAGGAAGGCCGCCACGGTGTCCGCGTCCAGATGCCGCTCATGGCACTCGTCGATGACGACGACGTCCACGCCTGCCAGCTCCTGGTCCCGCTGGAGCCGCTGGAGCAGGACGCCCGTCGTGACGACCTCCACGCGCGCGTGGGGGCCCACCACACGCTCCCCGCGCACGGTGTAGCCGACGCTGCCGCCCACCTTCTCGCCGAGCAGCCACGCCATCCGCCGTGCGGCGGCCCGTGCGGCGATCCGCCGCGGCTCGGCGACGACGACACGGCGTACGCCCTCGAAGGCGCCCGGCGCCTCGATCAGGCCCGCGAGCGCCAGCGGCACCAGCGTGGTCTTGCCGGTGCCGGGCGGAGCGCACAGCACCGCGCTGCCCGGCCCCTCCAGAGCGGCACGGAGGGCGGGCAGCGCGTCACGTACGGGCAGGTCCAGGGGAGCGGGGTCACGGGTCACATGCTCAGTCTCGTACGCATACGTAGATGGCCGTCCCCGGGATCAGGTTTCCGCGCAGCGGCGACCAGCCGCCCCACTCCTGGGTGTTCCAGGCGGGCCACTCCGGCTCCACGATGTCGACGAGCCGGAAACCGCCCGCCACGATGTCCCGCACCCGGTCGCCGATCGTCCTGTGGTGCTCCACATAGACGGCGTTGCCCTCCTCGTCCTGCTCCACATAAGGAGTGCGGTCGAAGTAGGAGGCCGCTACGGAGAGCCCCTCCGGACCGGGCTCGTCCGGAAAGGCCCAGCGGATGGGGTGCGTCGCGGAGAAGACGAAACGGCCGCCGGGCCGCAGCACCCGGCGCACCTCCTTGAGGACCAGCACCGGGTCGGCGACGAAGGGCAGCGCCCCATAGGCGGAACAGGCCAGATCGAAGGAGCCGTCCTTGAAGGGCAGCACCCCCGCGTCGGCCTGCACCAGCGGCACCGGGCCACCGATCCTGAGCGCGTGCTGGAGCTGGCGGTGCGAGAGGTCGAGGGCGACGGGCCGCGCGCCCTGCGAGGCCAGCCAGCGCGAACACTGGGCGGCACCGGCGCCGATCTCCAGGATGTCCTTGTCCTTGAGCTCCTCCGGCGGACCGAGCAGCTCCGCCTCCACCTCGTCCAGCCCCTCGGGACCCCACACGAAGCGGTCGTCCCCGAGGAACGTGCCGTGCTCCACCTGGTACTCGTCGGCGTTCCGGTCCCACCAGCCGCGGTTGGCGCGGCTGCTCTCCGTGACATTCGCGGCACGCCGGGTGGCCTCGGGCTCGGGCGGCAGTTCGGACTCTTGGATGATGGGCTCCATCGTCGTAATCTTCTGTACTTTCCGTATCTCGGCGTCTTCGGCGTCTTCCGCGGATCGCGCCGAAATCTCGGCGCGAAGGGGGCGCGGTGCGGCCCGTGTGGCCTCAGGCGACACGTTTTGTGCCGGGTATGCGGCGTTCCGCCCCGGGTGTACGCCTTCGCGCATTGACCCTGTCCGGCTGCCCCCGTATGCTACAAGTTGCGCTGCGAGCCTGCGCTCCTCAGACATAGCAGGCTGCGCTCGCGTCTGTTGTATGTCCCCTCGGTTGTCGAGGCGCCTTCCCTTGCCGGAAGCCGCGCTTCCTAGGCTGTCCGGCTTCTGCAGAGCGAAATCGGCTCCCGGCGTTGCAGTACCTACGACTTCAATGTCCGTACCGGAGCCCTAACCCACATGACGAGCAGCACCGAGACCACCGCCACCACCCCGCAGGTAGCGGTCAACGACATCGGTAACGAGGAAGCCTTCCTCGCCGCGATCGACGAGACGATCAAGTACTTCAACGACGGCGACATCGTCGACGGCGTCATCGTGAAGGTCGACCGGGACGAGGTCCTGCTCGACATCGGTTACAAGACCGAAGGCGTCATTCCGAGCCGCGAGCTCTCGATCAAGCACGACGTCGACCCGAACGAGGTCGTCAAGGTCGGCGACGAGATCGAGGCCCTGGTTCTCCAGAAGGAGGACAAGGAAGGCCGTCTGATCCTGTCCAAGAAGCGCGCTCAGTACGAGCGTGCCTGGGGCACGATCGAGAAGATCAAGGAAGAAGACGGCATCGTCACCGGTACCGTCATCGAGGTCGTCAAGGGTGGTCTCATCCTCGACATCGGCCTCCGTGGCTTCCTGCCGGCCTCCCTCGTCGAGATGCGCCGCGTCCGCGACCTCCAGCCCTACGTGGGCAAGGAGCTCGAGGCCAAGATCATCGAGCTGGACAAGAACCGCAACAACGTGGTCCTGTCCCGCCGTGCCTGGCTCGAGCAGACCCAGAGCGAGGTCCGCCAGACCTTCCTCACGACCCTGCAGAAGGGCCAGGTCCGCTCCGGCGTCGTTTCCTCGATCGTCAACTTCGGTGCGTTCGTGGACCTCGGTGGCGTCGACGGTCTCGTCCACGTCTCCGAGCTTTCCTGGAAGCACATCGACCACCCCTCCGAGGTTGTCGAGGTCGGCCAGGAAGTCACCGTCGAGGTCCTCGACGTGGACATGGACCGCGAGCGTGTCTCCCTGTCGCTCAAGGCGACGCAGGAAGACCCGTGGCAGCAGTTCGCCCGCACGCACCAGATCGGGCAGGTCGTTCCCGGTAAGGTCACCAAGCTCGTTCCGTTCGGTGCGTTCGTGCGCGTCGACGAGGGCATCGAGGGCCTGGTCCACATCTCCGAGCTGGCCGAGCGCCACGTGGAGATCCCGGAGCAGGTCGTCCAGGTCAACGACGAGATCTTCGTCAAGGTCATCGACATCGACCTCGAGCGTCGCCGGATCTCGCTCTCGCTGAAGCAGGCCAACGAGTCCTTCGGCGCCGACCCGTCGGCCGTCGAGTTCGACCCGACCCTGTACGGCATGGCCGCGTCCTACGACGACCAGGGCAACTACATCTACCCCGAGGGCTTCGACCCCGAGACCAACGACTGGCTCGAGGGCTACGAGACCCAGCGCGAGGCCTGGGAGACCCAGTACGCCGAGGCGCAGACGCGCTTCGAGCAGCACCAGGCTCAGGTCATCAAGTCGCGCGAGGCCGACGCCCAGGCCGAGGCCGAGGGTGCGGCGGCTCCGGCCGGCGCCGCTCCGGCCGCGTCCACCGGTGGTGGCGGCGGCGGTTCGTACTCCTCGGAGTCGGACGACAACTCCGGCGCCCTTGCTTCGGACGAGGCGCTTGCCGCGCTTCGCGAGAAGCTCGCGGGTGGCCAGAGCTGAGGCTCGCCTCTAGGCGGTAGTAGCTGAACGCTGCGGGCCCGCACTCCTTCGGGAGTGCGGGCCCGCAGTGCTGTGCGCGCCCCGAAGGGGCGCGGGGAACTGCGCGACCAGCCCACGACATCCCGCAGACGCGTCCGCGGGCGAGTACGTGGTTGCTCGCGCAGTTCCCCGCGCCCCTGACGGGGCGCCCCTGCGAAGGAGTTTGAACACGGGAATGCCCGTGGCCCTGCGTGCGTTCTCCGTTACGAACACGAGGAGGAGCGGTAACAGTGCTTGATCCGCAGGGTTTGTACGCATGGGAGCCGAAGGGCCTCGCCGTCGTTGACATGGCGCTCGCCCAGGAGTCGGCCGGACTGGTCATGCTCTACCACTTCGACGGATACATCGACGCGGGCGAAACCGGCGACCAGATCGTCGAACGGCTCACGGACAGCCTTCCCGGGCAGGTGGTGGCGAGGTTCGACCACGACCGGCTCGTCGACTACCGCGCCCGCCGCCCGCTGCTCACCTTCCGCCGCGACCGCTGGAGCGACTACGAGGTGCCGACGCTCGACGTCCGCCTCGTCCAGGACGCCACCGGCGCGCCCTTCCTGCTGCTCTCCGGGCCCGAGCCGGACGTCGAGTGGGAGCGGTTCGCGGTCGCCGTGCAGCAGATCGTGGAGCGGCTCGGCGTGCGCCTCTCGGTGAACTTCCACGGCATCCCCATGGGCGTGCCGCACACCCGTCCCGTCGGCCTCACACCGCACGGCAACCGCACCGACCTGGTGCCGGGCCACCGCAGCCCCTTCGACGAGGCGCAGGTGCCGGGCAGCGCGGCCTCCCTCGTCGAGTACCGCCTCCTGGAGGCCGGTCACGACGTGCTGGGTGTCGCCGCGCACGTCCCGCACTACATCGCGCGCTCCGCCTACCCCGACGCGGCCCTCACGGTCCTGGAGGCGATCACCGCCGCCACCGGTCTGGTGCTGCCCGGCGTCGCGCACGGACTGCGCACCGAGGCGCACCGCACCCAGACCGAGATCGACCGGCAGATCCAGGAGGGCGACGAGGAACTGGTCGCGCTCGTCCAGGGACTTGAGCACCAGTACGACGCGGCGGCGGGCTCGCAGGAGCGGGGCAACATGCTCGCCGAGCCGGCCGACATCCCGTCCGCCGACGAGATCGGCCGGGAATTCGAACGCTTCCTCGCGGAGCGGGAGGGCGACGCCTGATCGCGGGGCTCTAAGCTGCCGGTCATGCTGACAGTGGGCCTGACCGGCGGAATCGGCGCCGGCAAGAGTGAAGTCTCGCGACTGCTTGTCGCGTCCGGTGCCGTCCTGATCGACGCCGACAGGATCGCGCGCGAGGTGGTGGCGCCGGGAACACCCGGACTCGCGGCCGTCGTCGAGGCCTTCGGGCAGGAGATCCTGGCCCCGGACGGTTCCCTGGACCGGCCGCGGCTCGGCGCGATCGTCTTCGCCGACGCCGAGAAGCTGGCCGCCCTCAACTCGATCGTGCACCCGCTGGTCGGCGCCCGCTCCGCCGAGCTGGCCGAGTCCGCGTCCGGCGACGCGGTGGTCGTCCACGACGTGCCGCTGCTCACCGAGAACGGCCTCGCACCCCTGTACGACGTGGTGATCGTCGTCGACGCGAGCCCCGAGACCCAGCTGGACCGCCTGGTGCGGCTGCGCGGCATGAGCGAGGAGGACGCCCGCGCGCGTATGGCCGCGCAGGCCACCCGCGAGAAGCGCCTGGAGATCGCGGACATCGTGATCGACAACGACGGGCCCCTGGAGGGGCTTCGGGAGCGGGTCGCCGAGGTGTGGGCGGAGCTGGCGCGCCTGGCCCGGAACTCGGAATAGGGACGGGCGCGGGGGCGTTGACCCAGGGGAGCGAGGGAAGGTGTGCAGCGTGCCCGAAATAACTCCGGAGACTCACGTCATCGACTTCCGTGCGGCGGAGCAGCTCCTTGCCGCGCGGGATCCCCGAGGCGCGGTGAAGCTGCTCGACACGGTCATCGCCGCCCACCCCGAGAACACCGCGGCCCGGCTGCTGCGGGCGCGCGCCTTCTTCGCCTCCGCGCAACTGCGCGCCGCCGAGCTGGAGTTCAGCATCGTCCTGGAGCGCGAGCCGGACAACGCGTTCGCGCACTTCGCCCTCGCCCGTACGTACGAGCGTAGTGCCCGGCCCGACCAGGCGCGGCGCCACTTCCGCCTCGCGGCGGCCCTCGACCCACAGCCGGAGTATCTGGCGGCGGCCCGCTTCGACAAGGACGACTGACCCCTTCCGACGCGAGCGCGGGGGAACCGTTCCGGGCTCAGGGCGGGTCCGGCGGGTCGTACGGCGGGATGTCACGGCCCGGCTGGAAGTGCGGGCCCTGACGCATGCGGTGCACCACCCACGCCAGATCCGCCGCGACCACCACCAGCAGCACCCCGCACACCACCGCCCAGGCCGTCCGTCCGGTGAGCGCGAAGGCGGTCGTACCGAAGGCGGCCCAGACCAGGCCCCATACGCTGAACCAGAAGCGCATCCGCAGGGGACTGCGTGCGGTCGACGGCTCACTTCCTGTGCGCATCATCGAAGTCATCTCCTCCTTCCAGGATAAATTCCGGACCGGACTTCCGACGGACAGAGGGTGGGTGGGAACGTGCTGGACGCGCTCAGGGCGGCCGACGGCGAGCAGGCCGCCTGGCTGGCGGAGCTGGAGCGCGCGGGCGAGCCGCCCACGCGCGCGTGGCTTCCCGAAGCCGACGAGCTGCCGGAGGTACTGCTCGACCTCGCCGTGCCGCACGAGGACATCAACGGTCTCGTGGCGCTGCGCGACCGGCTCTGGGCGGATCCGGAGGCACGGTGGCTGCTCGACCGCTGCGTCGACGCGCTCGTACGCGACATGGGAACCGTGGGCAGGGGCGGCAGGATCCCGCCGCTCCCCGAGGAGTGGGGCGAGCTGGGGCGCTGCTTCTTCGTGTACGTGTATGTGGCGGCGCTGCCGAGCGCGCGGGCCCACCACCGCGACCGGGGCATCCCCGACGATGTCTCGCGCCGCACCCTCGCCGACCTCGGGCGGCACATGGCGGTGCACCGCAAGGTGCGCGGCAGTACCGGCCTGACCGTGCCGGGCTGGAACGGCCTGCACTTCCGGGGCGAGCTGTACCAGCTGGGGCGGCTGCAGTTCCAGCGTGCCGTCCTCGGCGCCCGCATGGGTGGCGCGACGGCCGCCGCCGGACACACCGCGGGCCCCGGCGACCCCTGTCTGAACCTGCACATCAACGACTTCCGGGGGCCGCTGACGCCCCGCGCCTGCGACCGGTCGATCGAACTGGCGAAGGGGTTCTTCGCGCGCCACTACCCCGAGGAGCGATATGAGACAGCTGTCTGCCACTCCTGGCTGCTCGATCCGCAGCTGAGGGAGTATCTGCCCACGGATTCGAACATCGTCCGCTTCCAGGAGCGTTTCCGGCTGGCCGACGGTTACGAGGACGGGCCGGACGACGGCAACCCCGTCCGGTTCGTCTTCGGTGACCCGGACCTCCCCGTCGCCGAACTGCCCAGGCGTACCAAGGTGGAGCGGGCGATCGGCGACCATTTGCGGGCGGGCGGCCACTGGTACGGAGGGCATGGCTGGTTCCCGCTGTAGGAGGGCAGCCGGGGGCGCGGCGTGGAACGGCGCCGGGGCCCGCTTCGTTGGCGGGGCATGAGTGTGGAGATGCGTGAGGGGTACGAGGGGACGGGGCCCGGCGCGATCACGCCGGACGGCTGCGCGGTCGAGATGTACGCGCGCCTGGCGGTGGGGGACGAGCCCGACG
>NZ_WMBF01000311.1:0-7502 GCF_019400875.1 Streptomyces anatolicus
GCCCAGCACCCCACACCCCCCAAGCGAAGGGCGAGCGTCCATGTCGCTGATCGACAGCCTCGCCCGGCTGGAAGCCGTCACCGCCGACCGTGCCCAGCCCAGGGTCACCGTCCGGCACCGGCACGTCTCCGACCGGCCCCTCGTCCTCGTGCCGCTCACCACCGCCGGCGAGGCAGGCGCGCCCCTCGGCGCCCTCGTGGGGACGGAGCGCACCTCGCCCCGTCTGCTCGTCGTGCCCCAGCCCCGCGACCGCGACCTCCGCTTCGCGTTCCTCGCGCAGCTCGCCGAGATCGTTCTGCCGTACATCGAGGCGTACGGAGACGACGTCGAGGCGGCCGAGCGCAGTGAGACCGACCCGGAGACCGGCAAGCGCGTCAAGGTCGAGGTCGAGCTGTGCGCGGACGCCCCTCAGCTGATCGTGCCGAGCCGCGCCGGCATCGAGTTCGTACGCCTCCTCGGCCGGTCCATGCGTTTTCGCCGCACCGCCGATCAGGACCCCGACACGCCCTACCCCGCGCCGCCCCGCGTCCCCCTGCTCGGCCGATGGCTGACGCACTTCGGGGAGCGCGCCCGCGTCCCCGGCTCGTCCCTGCTCGTGGCGATGACCGATCTGCTGTCCCGGCACTGGGCCACCGGCCAGTCCAGCCTGGAGGACCAGCACCTGGGCGCCCTCCTTGCCTGGATCGAGGCCCCGGAGGGCACCTCCGGCGCCGAGGCCGCGCTCCGCGCCGAGCTGGCGCGCGACAAGGACGGCCAGCTGCTGTGCCCGCCCGCGGGCCCGGCCACGGACCCGGCGTTCGACAACGACCTGCTCGCCCCCGCCATCGAGCGCTACGACCGCGCGCGCGGCGCCCTGGCCGCCGCCGAGGACGGCATCGAGGCGGACGCGCGGCTGGCCGCGTTGACCGCCGCCGAGCGGGAGATCCACGCCCTGGTCGAGAGCAGGACCCGCCCCACCTGGGACGCCGTATGGCGCGGTCTGGACGCCCTGTGCGCCCTGCCCGCGGCCGCGCACGACGCCGACCGGTGGACCCGCGACCGCTGGTCGTTCACCGGGCACCGCGACCGCGTGGCGGCGGGCGAACCCCCGCAGCCCCGCGTCGACGACGCGATCACCGCGGCGAACAAGCTGGCCACGCGCGAGCGCGAACAGGCCCGCCTCGACGCCCAAGAGGCCCTCGACGACCCCCTGGTGATGGCGGGCCGCCGCCTCGCGGGCGAGGCGTTCGCGGGCGAGGTGACGGAGGTCGTCATGGCGTACAGCGAGGCGAAGACCCCCCGACCGCGCCCCCTGATCACCGTCCGCACGGAGGACCGCCCCCACCTCGGCGAGCGCACGAAGGTGTACCGCTCGCTCCAGGGCAAGCCGCAGACGGCCGAGTTCGTGGCGTACGAGAGCCATGACACCGCCCCCCTCGTCGTGCTGCGCCTCGTCGACAAGATGGGCCGCGGCAAGGAACCCGACGCCGGTTCGGTCCCCGAGAAGGGCGACCGGATCTGCTGGACGCTCTTCGAGCACGACCAGCGCGGCGGCCCCAAGCTGCCGGACCCGGAGGCCACCCCGTGGACCCACGGCGGCCCGCCGGCGGAGACCCCGGAGCGCCCTGATCCCGTGACCGCGGAGGACACCCTGTGATGCAGCTCGCCCCGCCCGCGGGCCACGCCTTCGACCCCGGCGCCGAGGCCGCGCGCGCCACGGACGCGATCCTCCACGACACGCTGCACGGCACGCACCGCGGCGTCGTCGTCGACTCCCCGCCCGGCGCGGGAAAGTCGACACTGGTGGTGCGCGCCGCGCGTGAACTGGCCGCGGCCGGACGCCCGCTGATGGTGATCGCGCAGACGAACGCGCAGGTGGACGACTTGATCCTGCGCCTCGCCGAGAAGGACCCCGAGCTTCCGGTGGGCCGTCTGCACAGCAGCGACCCGGACCCGTACGACAAGGCGCTCGACGACCTGCCGAACGTACGCAAGTCGACCAAGGCGGGCGACCTCGCCGGTCTGGACGTCGTCGTCTCGACGGCCGCGAAGTGGGCGCACGTCAAGGTGGACCAGCTCGACGCGCCGTGGGGGCACGCGATCGTCGACGAGGCGTACCAAATGCGGTCGGACGCGCTGCTCGCCGTCGCGGGGCTCTTCGAGCGGGCGCTGTTCGTGGGGGATCCGGGGCAGTTGGACCCGTTCTCGATCGTCGGCGCGGAGCAGTGGGCGGGCCTTTCGTACGACCCGTCGGCCTCGGCCGTCACGACGCTGCTCGCCCACAATCCCGAACTGCCGCAGCACCGCCTGCCGGTGTCCTGGCGGCTGCCCGCGTCGGCGGCGCCGCTCGTCTCCGGCGCCTTCTATCCGTACACGCCCTTCCGCAGCGGTACGGACCACGGGGACCGCGCGCTGAACTTCGCGGTGCCGTCGGACGGTTCGGCGCCGGACCAGGTGATCGACGAGGCGGCGCGGGCGGGCTGGGGCCTGCTGGAGCTGCCCGCGCGGAACACGCCGCGTACGGACCCCGAGGCGGTGCGGGCGCTGGCCCAGGTGGTCCGGCGCCTCCTGGACCGGGGCGGCGCGGCCACCTCGGAGCGCGCCCCCGACCCGGCCCCGCTCACGGCCGACCGCATTGCCGTCGGCACGGCCCACCGCGACCAGGCGGCGGCGGTCCGCGCGGCCCTCGCCGACCTCGGCGTCACGGACGTCACGGTGGACACCGCGAACCGCCTCCAGGGCCGTGAGTACGACGTGACGGTCGTCCTGCACCCGCTGTCCGGCCGCCCGGACGCCACGGCCTTCCACCTGGAGACGGGCCGCCTCTGCGTCCTGACCTCCCGGCACCGGCACGCCTGCATCGTGGTCTGCCGCGCGGGCGTCGACCTCCTCCTCGACGACCACCCCTCGACGGAGCCGGTCCAACTGGGCGTCACGGTGAAGTTCCCAGACGGCTGGGAGGCCAACCACGCGGTCCTGGCGCGGCTGTCGGAGCACCGGATCCCGTGGCAAGCCCCGTAAGGATCGCGCCCCGCCAGGGGCGCGAGGAACTGCGCGAGCAACCCAATCCGACCCGCACCCGCGTGGAGGGCGCCGCGGGCAGACGCGTCCGTGCGGGTCGCGCCTGGCTGGGCGCGCAGTTCCCCGCGCCCCTTTGGGGCGCGTTCCCGGGCCGGGGCGCATGAGGCCCCGGGGCCCTACGCCGCGCGGAGCAGCGCGGAGATTCGGTCCGCCGGGACCGGGCGGGAGTAGAGCCAGCCCTGACCCGTGTCGCAGCCGATCCGGCGAAGCCGCGCCGCCTGCGCCACCGTCTCCACGCACTCCGCCGTCACCGTGAGCCCCAGCCGATGGGCAAGCCGCACCAGCGCCTCGACGATGAGTTCGTCGGCGGGGTTGTTGTGCGCCTCCCCCTCCTCGTACTGGAAGCCCCGTACGAAGGACCCGTCCAGTTTGAGGACGGAGACCGGAAGCCGGCTCAGGTAGGCCAGGTTCGAGTACCCCGTACCGAAGTCGTCGATGGCGATCCGCACCCCCATGTCGCTGAGCGCCTGCAGGGCCTGGAGCGGCCGCCCCGCCGAGCCCATCACGGCGGACTCGGTCAGCTCCAGCTGGAGCAGCCGGGCCGGGAGGCCGGTCTCGGCGAGGATCTCCGCCACGTCCGCGACCAGGTCGGAGTCCCACACCTGCCGCACCGCCACGTTCACGCTCACGAACACCGGCTCCCGCTCCGGATGCGCCAGCTGCCACCGCCGCGCCTGCCGGCACGCGGTGCGCAGCACCCAGCGGCCGAGCTGCACGATCGACCCGTCCTCCTCGGCCAGTCCGATGAACCGATTCGGCGTCAGCAGCCCGAACTGCGGGTGCCGCCAGCGCACCAGCGCCTCGACGCCCCGCACCCGCTCGTCGTCGAGACCGACCAACGGCTGGTACTCCAGTACGAATTCGTCCCGCTCCACGGCGGGCCGCAGTGAACTGGAGAGCGTCTGACGGGTCATGCGGTGGGCGTTGCGCTCCGGGTCGAAGAGCGTCCAGCGGGCCTTGCCGTCCGTCTTCGCCCAGTACAGCGTGGTGTCGGCGGCCTGCATCAGCCCCGTCGTGGTGGTGCCCGCGGCGCGCCGCTCCACCACGCCGATGGAGGCCGAGACGGAGAGCCGCTGGCCAGCCAGGTCGAAGGGCTCCTGCAGCGCCCGCAGCGCCGCCTCGGCGAGATCCGTCAGCTGTTCCGTCCCCGTCGAGTCCTCGACGAGCAGCGCGAACTCGTCGCCGCCGAGGCGCGCCACCAGCGGCGCGGTCACCGTGCCGTACCCGGCCTGGTCGGCGCAGCGCGTGAGCCGCTCCGCGACGGCGGCGAGCAGCCGGTCGCCGATCCGGTGGCCGAGAGTGTCGTTGACCGCCTTGAACCCGTCGAGGTCCAGATAGCAGAGCCCGACGCGGCCGGTGCTCGTGTCGTCGTAGGCGCCCGCTTCGAGCGCGGAGGCCAGGCGTTCGAAGAAGAGGTTGCGGTTGGGCAGCCGGGTCACCGGGTCGTGCATCTGTACGTGCCGCAGCCGGGCCTGCAACTCGCGGCGGGCACTGATGTCGGCGGCGGCCAGCAGCACGGTCCTGCCCTCGCCCCGCTCGGCGGACTCCGGCATCGGCGAGACCGTGATCTGCACCCACAGGGAGTGCCCGTCGGGGTGCTTCAGACGCCGCGTGCAGCGCAGCTTCGCCTGCCTGCCGCGGAGCACTTCGCGGTACGCGTGCCAGGTGCGGGCGTCGGAGGCCAGGTCGACCAGATCGGCGGCGACGCGCCCGCCGAGCGTCCCGGGGGCGGCGCCCAGGAGCGCGTCCAGGGCGTGATTGGCGCTGACGACGAGGCCTTCGCTGTCGACGACAGCCAAGGGAAGGGGGGCGTGGGTGAACGCACCGTGGTAATCGACCCGCTCCGGGTCGAGGCGGTCCATCACGGCGCGTTCAGGGCCGAAGCGGTCCATCACGGCCTGCTCCGGGCCGAAGTGGTCCATCACGGCCCGCTCCGAGCCGCGAAGTTCCGCGCCGCGAAGCTCCGGCACATGATGATCGCCCCGCTCCGATTCACGACGTTCCGTGACGACAGGACGGGCTCGGCCGGGTGTGGTGGCCGCCGTGGGGGTGGGCCCTTGGGACGTTCCGTTCACCGCTTGCTCCCGCAGTGCAGTTGTTCTCGAACAGGTCTCGTCGGGCGGCGGGCAGGTGGCGGGCGGCGGTGTGGGGCCGGGCCCGCGCAGGAAAGTGTGCCGATCATAGAGGCCCGCCAGATGCCCTATCCAGCCATGGCACCGCACCTGGGGTGGCCCACGGCGTATGGCAGATCGTTTCTGCTCGCCAGTGAACTGGTTCCGTCATGGCCCGATCGCTTGTGACGTTCCGTGAGCGGTCGGGGTGTCGGCCCTCTGTCCGCCCCTCACCCGGAAGGGCCAGACAAACAGGGCGAAGTTCAACAAAACATCACAAGGTGGGTGGGGTGTCCCGCATTCCGCACCCGGAGGTCGACGTGCCGCGTCAGCTCCCCCCTAGGGGACTCACCCGTGGAGGGAGAAACCCCAGGCCATGGAGGGACCCCCGGTTGCGCAGCACCGCCGCGCTGCTCACCTCGCTGACCGCCCTCGCCGCCACCTCGCTCGTCGCCGGCCCCGCCGTCGCCGAGTCCGCCGCGGGACCCTGCGCCCTGCGCCGCACGACCGCGCACCACTCGGAAGGGCTCGACACCTGGAACAGCGCCTACCCCCGCCCGGCCAGGACCCTGAACGCCGTCATGGTCTTCCTGTCCTTCCCGGACTCCCCGCCGACGATCACGCCCGATGAACTGGCCGCCGACCACTTCCCCGCGACCAGCCAGTTCTTCGAGCGGGCCTCCTACGGAAAGTTCGAGCTGCGCCCGCACCCGGGGCGCGAGTGGGTGCGGATGCCGCGGGATTCCACGTCGTACGCCATAAAGCGCGACTGGAACGCCCAGCGCCGCGCCGCCTATCTGCGCGACGCCCTGGCCGCGGCCGATCCGCACGTGGACTTCTCCCGCTACGACATCGTCTACTTCGTCGCGGACCCGAACGCGCCCGGCGTCGACTCGGACGCCACGAAGGTGGTGAACTTCGACCGGCCGATGCGGGCCGACGGCACGGACATCCGGCGCGTCGTCACGGTCTTCGAACGGCACCCGCCGGACCGCAACGTCCTGGCCCACGAGACGGGCCACGTCTTCGACCTGCCCGACCTCTACCACCGGCCGACCGACGGCAAAGGCGACTGGGACACCCATGTGGGTGACTGGGACCTCATGGGAAGCCAGTTCGGCCTCGCGCCCGACCTCTTCGGCTGGCACAAGTGGAAGCTGGGCTGGCTGGAGCCGCACCAGGTGCGCTGTGTGGCGGCGGGCCCCGAACGGCTGACCCTGGAGCCCCTGGGGGCGCCCGCCGCGCCCGCCGCGCGCGGGGCCATCGGCGGCACCAGGCTCGCGGTGATCCGTACGGGCCGGGACACGGCGATCGCCCTGGAGGCGCGGGGCGCGGCGGGCAACGACCACGCGACCTGCACGGAGGGCGTGCTCGTCTACGAGGTGCGCGGCGGGACGGCGTCGGGGAGCGGCCCCATCGAGGTCGTCGACGCCCACCCGGAGTCGGAGTCCTGCTGGGGCGACTCGGTCTACCCGCAGCTGGCGGACGCCCCGGTGCGGGTGGGTGAGACGTTCACGGTGCCGGGCGAGGACGTACGCGTGGAGGTGGAGGCGCGGACGGCGTCGGGGGCGTGGACGGTGACGGTCGCGGCGGGCTGAGACGCGTACGGCCGGGCCCCCTGCGGACGGGCCCCGTACGGACGGGTGCGTACAGGGCGGACATGCAAGAAGCCCCTCGCTCTCACGAGGGGCTTCTCACTGTCTGTGCGCCGCCAGGGACTCGAACCCCGGACCCGCTGATTAAGAGTCAGCTGCTCTAACCAACTGAGCTAGCGGCGCCTGCTGACGTCGTAGACCTTAGCATCCTGATCGCCGCCAGGAAAAATCGATATGCGGACCGCGGAGGAGGCCATGGAGCGGGCCGCGCGGACGCAGGCCCAGAGCAGCACCTCGGGGCCCGGCAGCCAGGGGTGGCGGGTACCGGGGGCCACCAGCCAGCGTGATTCCAGGCGGGCGGCGGGCCCGGCGGCCGGGGCGTCGGCGGTGGCGCCGAGGGGCGGCACGGTGACCGCGTCGCCCGTGCCGTGGCAGAGCACGGAGGGGACCGCGGCGCCCCACTCCTCCCACTCCAGGAGCGAGGGCAGGCGCTGCGCGGTGCCGGGGGCGGCGAAGAGCAGCATGCGGCCGCGGTGGGCGGCGACGGGGCCCGAGCCAGGGCCTTCGTCCCATAACCGGTCGAGCATGCGCCGCCCGAAGACGGCGGGGACGCTCACCACGTCGAAGGCGGCGCCGCAGGGGAGCACCGCGGGGGCGGTGGGCCGGGTGCGCCAGTGGGTGAGGGCGCTTCGGGGATACGTTTCGGCGGAGGCGAGCCAGGCGGCTCCCTCGGTGG
>NZ_WMBF01000312.1:0-7382 GCF_019400875.1 Streptomyces anatolicus
GGGGGAGGCCCCCCAGGAGGACCCCCGGAGGAGTTACCACCAGTCGGAATCGAGCCGGCCCTCGATGGCTCTGATGTTCTCCCGCGCGCAGGACTCGCAGTAGTAGTGGCGGGTGCCGTTCTCCACTGAGCAGGTCCAGGTCGGTGGGGTGCCTTCGGCGACCGTGCCGCAGCGGGAGCACACGCGGTTCTCCGCGTCCGTGGGCTGAGGATTCTGCTGGTCCACCTGGCGACCCTATCGCCGCGCCGGAAGGTTCGCCGAGCACAACGCACCAGCGGGGGGCCGGTCCGTTCGGACCGGACCCCCGCTGGCTGTCAGGGTCACTGACTCTTACTGCATGACCGCTATGGCGAGCGCGCGCCGGGCGCGCAGCGAGGCGCGCTCCGCGCGGCGCTGCATGCGGCGGGCCGCCATCAGGCGCGCGGCCGGGCGTTCCGCCTCGGCTTCGCGCAGGCGTTCGTGCATATGCGCACGAGCCATGGCTTCTGGGATGAGTTGCATCTCTCGGGTCCTGTTCTGGCGCGAGGCGTGCGCGCCGGTGGTGGTGAAGTCTCGGGTCGCGGAGCCTGCGGGCTCGCGGGTGGCTGCCTTCATCGGGGCCTGTTTCTTGGGGTCGTGCGTCAGGGGGCGATCGATTGTTCCGGCGGTGCTCATGCGACGACCGGGTTCTTGCGCGGGCGGCCACGGGGCCGCTTGCGGGCGACCACAACGCCCTGGACGAACAGTTCGCCGCCCCAGACGCCCCACGGCTCACGCCGCTCCTTGGCGCCGGCGAGGCAGGCCTCCATCAGCGGGCAGGTGCGGCAGAGGGACTTGGCGTACTCGACGTCGGCCGGGGACTCGGCGAAGAAGACCTCGGGGTCGTAGGCACGGCAGGGGACGGGTACGCCGAGGTTCTCGATGGCGTCGTCGAGCGCGGTGAGCGCGGTCAGGGGGGTCAAGGTCGGGTCCTCCGTGGGAGTGGGCGGGGAGATCACCTGTGAAGGCGGTACGGACGGGGCGTGCGTTTCGAGTTGCACGGTGGTGTTTTCCTCGTCTGGTCGTGCCGGCCTGGGTCGGCCGGTTGGCGGCTGGTACCGGGTCTTGCTCTTGGCCCCTTCGCTCTGTCTCCCTGTTTTGGGGAAAACAGAAGGGCCGCGGATCCCGGGTGGGGTTCCGCGGCCCTGAAGGCGCCGGTCTGATCGAGGATCAGACTGGATCACTCCAGGGTTCGAGCCCACGGAAGGCCCACATCGTGTGGTGCTGCGTCGTCTGCTTCCGGAATCCGGCACCGGCCGCCGCAAAGGCATAGGCCTGCGCCTGCGCCTTCGCTACTGCTGCTTCCGGTGCCTTGGTCGGTCGCTCATTGCCCTCATTGGCCTCACGAATGGCGAGACCGGCGAGAGGCAGGGCGGAGGGCAGCGGACGCATGGCGGGGGTGCCGCCGGACAGACCGGTGCCCTGGTTCGAGAAGCCGAGCAGGCAGGAAGCGACGACCGAGCGATCGGTCATTTTGGCGGTGCTGTTGAAGCTCTCGTTGATGCTGATCACTGGAATTCGCCTCCTCTCGGCGTCTAGGGGATCGACCGGAACCGATCCTGCGGACTGACAAGTACAGCACGGGACCAGGGCTTCGGAGAAGCCGCCGTTCCCGTGCTTAGAACCTATGGGTCTTCCTTGCGCATGCGCAAACTATTTTTTCGACGAGTTTGAATCATTCTCCGTCGGCGCCCCTTACACCCTCCTGACCTGCGCAGATGGCGAGGACGTCGGCGCCGAATCGGTGGAACTTGCGGACGCCGACGCCTGGGATCCGTGCCAGTTCGCCCTCGTCGTCGGGCACGGCCTCCGCGATGGCGATCAAGGTCTTGTCCGTGAAGACGCAGTAGGCGGGCTGTCCCAGCTCTTTCGCCTGGGTGGAGCGCCACTCCCGCAGCCGTTCGTAGAGGCCTTCGTCCATGTCGGACGGGCAGTCCTCGCACCGCATGAGTTTCATCTCGCCCGCGTCGGTGAGGGTCCGGCCGCAGACCCGGCAGCGGGCCGGGGCGCGGCTCGTGCGCCGGCGGCTGCCGACCGTGGTGACCGCGCCTCCCGTGGCGCTGCCGCGTTCGATGCCACCGGGGCCGCCGCCCGGGGCACGGCCCGCCGTGCCTGCTCCGGAGCCGGGGCGCAGCCCGTCGAGGAAGCGGCTGGGTCGGCGGTTGGGCCGTCCGCCCGGTGAGCGGGACAGGGCCCAGGAGAGGGAGAGGTGGACGCGGGCGCGGGTGACCCCTACATAGAGGAGGCGGCGCTCTTCCTCGATCTGTTCGTCGGTCTTGGCGTAGGTGATCGGCATCATGCCTTCGGCGAGGCCGACGACAAACACCGCGTCCCATTCCAGTCCCTTGGCCGCGTGGAGGGAGGCCAGGGTGACGCCTTCGACGGTGGGGGCGTGCTGGGCGTTGGCGCGCTCGTCGAGTTCGGCCACGAGGTCGGCCAGGGTGGCCTGTGGTGTGGCGCGGGCGAAGTCTTCGGCGAGGCGCACCAGTGCGGCCAGGGATTCCCAGCGGTCGCGGGCCGCGCCGGAGCCTGCGGGGGGCTGGGTCGTCCAGCCTTTGGTGGAGAGTACGGCGCGGACTTGGGAGGGGAGGTCGACGACGTCGTCGAGGAGGGCGTCGTTGCCTCCGAAGCGGGCCGCGCCGCGCAGGGCGGCGCCCGCTTCGCGGACTTCGGTGCGCTCGAAGAACCGCTCGGCGCCGCGCAGCTGGTAGGGGATGCCGGCGTCGGCGAGGGCCTGTTCGTAGATCTCGGACTGGGAGTTGGTGCGGAAGAGGACCGCGATTTCGCTGGCGGGGGTGCCGTCGGCGAGGAGGGTCCGGATGCGGCGGGCGGCGCCTTCGGCTTCGGCGGGCTCGTCCGCGTACTCGGTGTAGAGGGGGTCGGTGCCGGGCTCGCGCTGGGAGATCAGTTCCAGTCGGTGGTCGGCGGCGCGGCCGCGGGCCTGGGAGAGCAGGCCGTTGGCGAGGTGGACGACCTGGGGGGTGGAGCGGTAGTCGCGGACGAGTTTGACGACGGTGGCGCCGGGGTGGCGGGTGCGGAAGTTCAGCAGGTGGTCGGGGGTCGCGCCGGTGAAGGAGTAGATGGTCTGGCTGGCGTCGCCGACGACGCAGAGGCTGTCGCGTTCGCCGAGCCAGAGTTCCAGGAGGCGTTGCTGGAGGGGGCTCACGTCCTGGTATTCGTCGACTACGAAGTGTTGGTACTGGGCGCGGACCTGTTCGGCGATGTCGTGTCGGTCCTGGAGGATGCCGACGGCGAGGAGCAGGACGTCTTCGAAGTCGATGACGGCGCGGTCGCGCTTGAGGTCTTCGTATGCCGCGTAGAGCTGGGCGATCTCGGCGGGGTCGCGGGGGACGTCGCGGCCGGATTTGGCTGCGGCTGCGGCGTAGTCCGCGGGGACGGTCTGGGTGACCTTGGACCATTCGATTTCGCTGGTGAGGTCGCGCAGTTCGTTGCGGTCGAGGCGGATGCGGCAGGCGGCGGCCGCGTCCGCGACGAGTTTGATCTTGCGGTCGACGATTCTGGGGAGGGATCCGCCGACTGCTTTCGGCCAGAAGAACTGGAGCTGGCGCAGGGCGGCGGAGTGGAAGGTGCGGGCCTGGACGCCGGAGGCGCCGAGCTGGCGGAGGCGGCCGCGCATCTCGCCCGCGGCGCGGTTGGTGAAGGTGACGGCCAGCACGCTGGCGGGCTGGAGGATTCCCGCGCGCACCCCGTAGGCGATCCGGTGGGTGATCGCTCGGGTTTTGCCGGTGCCGGCGCCCGCGAGGACGCACACCGGCCCGTGCAGGGCGGTGGCCACCTCGCGCTGCTCGGGGTCGAGCCCGGCGAGCACCGCGTCGGCAGAGTCCGGGACCTGCGGGAAGAGGGTGGAGTGCGTTGCTGATGTCACCCTGCCATGCTGCCAGGTCGCCGGGTGCGGGTGAGCCGGTTGTCCACAGGGGTGGGGCTGCGGTCGTACTAATGCGGGAATGGTCGCCGGGTCACGTACGTTCGTTTCATTGCGAGACGCACCCGAGCTACGAAGGAGCACGACACACATGCCGGGCACTGTGACGATGTACAGCACCACGTGGTGCGGCTACTGCCGCCGCCTCAAGGGTCAGATGGACCGTGAGGGCATCGCGTACGAGGAGATCAACATCGAGCAGGACCCGGACTCGGCGGCTTTCGTCGAGAAGGCGAACGGCGGAAACCAGACGGTTCCCACCGTTCTCTTCCCGGACGGTTCCACGCTCACGAATCCTTCGCTGGCGCAGGTCAAGCAGAAGCTGGGCGTGTGAGCGAGCGAGCCTGAGCCTCGGCGAGCGGGCGTGCTCCTGCGTGAGCGCGGGTGGTCCTGCGGGAGCGGGCTCGCTCCCGCGTGAGCGCGGCTGATTCCCGGCACCCGGGGATCAGCCGAGGCTTCCCGGCTTCGGCAGGGGCTTGCCGTACCAGAGTTCGATCAAGCGGGCCGCGATCGAGATGCCGTAGGGAGGCAGGACCTCCCCGGACTCGAACGCGGCCCGCAGGTCTTCCCGGGAGAACCAGCGGGCCTCGTGGATCTCCTCACCGTCGACGTTGATCTCCGAGGAGGTCGCGTCGGCCATGAAGCCCAGCATCAGGCTGGAGGGGAACGGCCAGGGCTGGCTCGCGACGTACTCGACGTCGCCGACCGTGACGCCCGCCTCCTCGAAGACCTCGCGCCGCACCGACTGCTCGATGGACTCCCCCGGCTCGACGAAGCCCGCGAGGGTCGAGAAGCGTCCCTCGGGCCAGTGCACCTGGCGGCCTAGGAGGATGCGGTCCTCGCTGTCCCTGACCGCCATGATCACGGCCGGGTCGGTGCGCGGGTAGTGCTCGGCGCCGCATGCCTGGCAGCGGCGGATGTGGCCCGCGGCGGCGATGACCGTGCGCTCGCCGCAGCGCGAGCAGAAGCGGTGCAGGCGCTGCCAGTTCTCCAGGGCGACGGCGTGCACCATCAGACCGGTGTCCCGGGGTGAGAGCAGCAGTCCCGCCTCGCGCAGCCCGGCAGGGCGCGCCGACTGGTCCATGCGGCCCGGCAGGGTGTCCTTCTGGAGCGCGAAGTAGCTGACGCCGTCGTCGTCCGTGCCGAGGAAGTAGCGGTGTTCCTCGGTGAGGGGCGCGTCGAAGGCGGGGGTCATGACCAGTTCGGTGCGGCCCTCGGGGGTCTCGTCGATGAGCACTTGGCCGCCGGACACCACGAAGACCCGGGTCGTGGGGTGGCTCCAGGCGGCGGCGAGCCACGCCTCGTCCATGCGGTGGTGGGCCGCGCGGTCGATACCGCTCGGCGCGGTCAGCGAGATGGGCCGGTCTGCGGTGCTGTCGGTCCAGGTGGTCACAGGTGCTTCCAACTCCCCCGATGGAATGGGTGGCTCAGCAGGGCGTGCGGCAGGAGGTGCGCGGCGGGGCGGGGACGGTCAGTGGTCATCGCGCCAGTTCTCCGCGAGGTCGCCCCACAGGTATGCGGTCGTCTCCACGCCCTTGAGGAGGAGGCCGATCTCGACCTTCTCGTTCGGCGCGTGCCAGCCGTCGGAGGGGATGGAGATGCCGAGGAAGAGCACGGGGGCGGCGAGGACGTCCTGGAGGTCGGCGGCCGGTCCCGAGCCGCCCTCGCGCGTGAAGCGGATCGGCTGCTCGAAGGCGCGGCCCATGGCGCGCGCCACGGACTGCAGGGCGGGGTGGTCCAGCGGCGTCAGGCACGGGCGGGTGCCGGGGCTGAAGGTGATGGTGTGGCGGATGCCGGCGGGGATGGTGTCGGCGGCCCAGGCGCGCACGGCCTGCTCGACGTGGTCCAGGTCCTGACCCGCGACCAGCCGGAAGGAGAGCTTCACCAGGGCGGACGACGGGATGATCGTCTTGCTGCCCGCTCCCTGGTAACCGCCGCCGATGCCGTTGACCTCGGCGGTGGGGCGGGCCCATACGCGCTCCAGGGTGGAGTACCCGGCTTCTCCCTGGGTGGCGTGTGACTTGGCGGTCCGCAGCCAGCTCTCCTCGTCGAAGGGCAGCTCGGCGAGGAGTGCGCGCTCGGTGTCGGTGAGTTCCGTGATGCCGTCGTAGAAGCCGGGGATCGCCACGCGCGCGTGCTCGTCGTGGAGGGCGGCGACCAGGCGGGCGACCTCCGTGGCGGGGTTCGGCACCGCGCCGCCGAAGGAGCCGGAGTGGATGTCCTGGTCGGGGCCGTGCAGCACGATCTCGCACTCGGCGAGGCCCCGCATTCCGGTGCAGACGGTCGGGGTGTCCTGCGACCACATGCCGGTGTCGGAGACGATCACCGCGTCGGCGGCGATGCGGTCCTTGTGGGCCTCGATCAGCTCACGGAAGTGCGGGGAGCCGGACTCCTCCTCGCCCTCGACGAGCAGCTTCAGGTTCACGGCGGGGGCGGTGCGGCCGGTGGCGGCGAGGTGGGCTCGGACGCCGAGGGTGTGGAAGAAGACCTGGCCCTTGTCGTCGGCGGCCCCGCGCGCGTAGAGGCGGTTTCCGTCGATGACGGGCTCGAAGGGGTCGGTGTGCCAGCCGTCCTCGCGGGCCGCGGGCTGGACGTCGTGGTGGCCGTAGACGAGGACGGTGGGGGCGTGCGGGTCGTCCGAGGGCCACTCGGCGAAGACGGCGGGCGCTCCCGGGGTCTGCCAGACCTCGGCGGTCGGGAAGCCGGTCTCCTTGAGTCGGCCGGCGAGCCATTCGGCGCTGCGTCGCACGTCCTCGTCGTGGTCGGGCTGGGCCGACACGGACGGGATGCGCAGCCACTCCGCGAGGTCCTTGAGGAAGGCGGCGCGGTGGTTCTCGATGTACGTGCGGACGGCGCTGTCCGGTGTCTCGCTCATGGTCACGAGCCTATCCGCCATCCGGGGTGGGCTCGTGCGGCGGTTCTTCGAGCAGGAGGCGTTCGAGGTCGGCGCGGCCCGGGAGGTTCCTGGGGCGGGCGGTCTCGCCGCTGCGCACGTACAGGAAGGCGGCCTTCACGGACTCCGGAGGGACGCCTTGCTGCTCGGCCCAGGCGAGGCGGTAGACGGCGAGCTGGAGGGGGTCGGCGCTGTGGGTGCGGCTGGTCTTCCAGTCGACGATCTCGTACGTGGTGTCGTCGCCTTCGCCTTCCTTGTAGACGGCGTCGATGCGGCCGCGGATCACGCGGTTGGCGATGACGAACTGGAAGGGCACTTCGACGCGGTGGGGTGTGCGGCGGGCGTACTCGGTGCGTTCGAAGGCTTCCTTGAGGGCTTCGAGGTCGCGCTCGTCGGCGATCTCGGCCTCGCCGGGGCCCGCGCCGGGGAGGTCTTCGGGGGCGAGCATCGGCAGGGGAAGCTCTTCGAAGCGGGACTCGACCCAGGCGTGGAAGCGGGTGCCTCGGCGGGCGGCGGGCTGTGGTGGGC
>NZ_WMBF01000313.1:0-7369 GCF_019400875.1 Streptomyces anatolicus
CGTACGGGGCGGGCTCGGGCAGCATTTCGGCGGCGCAGGCCAGCGCCTTGCGCGCGCCCGTCGCGGTGCGGAAACGCGTTTGGGGGTCCGGCTGGAGCAGGGTCGCGATGACCTGCCAGAGCGGCTCCGGCATGCCCTGCGGGGCGCCGGGAGTGCCGTGTTCGGCGAAGTGCTCGATCAGCGCCTTGGCGTCCGGCTTGGCGCCCTCCAGGAGGTACAGGGCGACCAGGCCGACGGCGAAGAGATCGGCGGCGAAGTCCGGCTCGGCGCCCAGCATCTGCTCCGGGGCGACGTAGCCGGGCGTGCCCACCACGTAGTCGGTCTCGGTGAGCCGGGGCTCGCCCTTGCGCATCGCGATGCCGAAGTCGGACAGGCGCAGATGAGGGCGCCCGGCGCCGGTCGCTTCGAGCAGGATGTTGGCGGGCTTGATGTCCCGGTGGACCACGCCCTCGGCGTGCACGGCCGCGAGACCGGAGAGGAGCTGGTCGAGGAGCGTACAGACGAACCGGGGCGGCAGCGGGCCGTAGTCCCCGATGACGTGCGCCAGGGAGCCGCCGCCGACCAGGTCCATGGTGAACAGGACCTTGTCGTCGTCGGCGGCCCAGCTGGCGGGCGCGAGCACATGGGGGTGGTCGATCCGCAGGGCCTGCTCCCGCACGAACCTCAACAGGGCGTACGCGTCGCTCTGTCGCAGGACCTTGGCGGCCACATAGCGGCGCCGCCGGTGGTCCCAGGCGCGCCAGACCGCTCCGGCTCCCCCGTGCCCGATCGGATCGACCAGTCCGTACCGACCGGCGAAGACCTCACCCATGGTCGCGCTCCGCTCCCCTTCCGGGCCGCGCGGCGGCCCGGTCGACGGATCAGCCCCGGATCAGCTCCAGGGCAGACCAGATCAGCCCCGGACCGGCTCCGGATCAGCTCTGGTGCGCCTCATAGTGGGCGACCGCGTCCGCGGTGCGCCCGGCGCCGTACACCCGGAGGAACTCTGCCAGCTCCGGATGGGTGGGGGCGAGGGAGTCGGCGGCATCGATGATGTCGCCGGCGGCCGCGACGGAGCGCAGCAGCGACTGGATCTCGCGCACCACGCGCTTGACCGTGGGCGCGCCCGAAGTGGTCGTCGTCTGCGCGGTGTTGGTGAGGACGGAGCCGCCCTGGGACCTCTTGATCTCGTCCATGCGGTCGGTCGCCTCGGCGGCGCTGACGCTGCCGTCCGCGACCTGGCCCGCCAGTTCCTGGAGGAGCTGGACGCGCTGGACGACCGCGGGGTTGCCGATCTTGGCACGCTGACCGCTCATCAGCTGGGAGAGCATGGGCGCGGAGAGACCGAGGACTCCGGCGAGGCGCGCCTGGTTGAGGCCCAGATCATCGATGAGGCGACGGAAGAGCGCCCCCAGCGGCTCCCCGTACCAGTTCCGCTGGAGCTCTCGTGCTCTCGCGGTGGTGTCCTGCTGTGCGGCGTCCATTGCGTCTCCCCATCGCTTCCCCTAAGACCGCGGTTCGCTGCCGCGAACCACGTCGTGCATCTTACGGAGCGTGGTCGTCGACCGGGACCCCCAATCCTTTTGCGGGATCCGGGGGGAGACCCGGTACTCTGGTCTGCGATGCACGCCAGGAGGTGATTCTTCCGGTCCGGCGCATCGTTCTCGGGGCCTTAGCTCAGTTGGTAGAGCGCTGTCTTTGCATGGCAGATGTCAGGGGTTCGACTCCCCTAGGCTCCACAGCCCGAGAGCCCCCCTGACCTGCGGAAACGCGAGTCAGGGGGGCTCTGTGCGTTCATGGTTGACCCGCGGTCTCCGCCGCTGGTGCCGGTCGCCGGAGCAAGTAGACGCCCGCGGTCGACACCAGAAGCATCATGCAGGCGATGAAAACGAGGCCCGCGCCCTCCAGGCCCATCGGCCCCGCCAGGAGTCCGACACCGATGACCGGCACCGAGATGCCCGCGTACGCCACCACGAACAGTGCCGAGATCACCGCCGCCCGCTGGTTCGCCTCGGACGCGGCGGCCACCACGGCGAGCGAGCCGCGGAACGCCAGCCCGTGCCCGATGCCGCCGACGAGCGCGCTCAGCACCACCAGCGGCAGCAGATCCCACCACAGCGCGCCCGCGAGGAGGGCGAGACCGCCGAGGAGCGCGGCGCAGCCCAGCGGCAGTGAACGGCCCAAGCCGAACCGGCCGACGGCCAGTTGGCCGGCGGTCGAGGCGAAGAAGGCCAGCGCGACGATCAGTCCGCTCACCGCATGGTTGCGCACGTCCAAGGAGTGGGCGAGGAAGGACGGGCTGACCGACGTGAACACGCCGAACAGGGCGAACCCCACGAAGGTGGCGGCCGCCGCGGGACCGAAGACGCTCCGCACCCGAGGGGGCAGGCCGGGCCGCTGCGGCCGGACGGTACGGAGCGGCCGCCGCTCCCGCACGGTCTCCGGAAGCCGCAGCAGGACGGCGGCCGAGCAGGCCACGAGGGCGAGATGGACGGCGAACGGCAGGTAAAGCGGCCAGTCGGCGTACTGCGCGAGCACCCCGGCGAGCAGCGGCCCGCAGCCGAGCCCGCCCATGTTGGCGGCCGTCGCGAGGAAGGTGGCCCGCGAGGTGCCGCCGTGCGGTGCCAATTCCATTACGTACGCGGTGGCGGCCCCGGTGAACAGGCCGGCGGACAGCCCCGACAGCAGTCGCCCCACATACAGCCAGCCCAGCGTGGTGGCGAACAGGAAGCAGACGGCGCTCGCCGTCGCGGCCCCCAGGCCCCACAGCAGCACCGGGCGCCTGCCGACGGCGTCCGAGGCGTTGCCCGCGAGGAGCAGGACTCCGATGACGCCGACCGCGTAGACGGCGTACACGACGGTGACCGTGAGTTCGGAGAAGTCGAACTTCTCCTGGTAGAGGCCGTACAGGGGAGTCGGCAGCGTCGTGCCTGCCATACATACGGCGAACACCGCCCCGCTGAGCAGGCACTGGCGCCAGCCTCGAAGATCACCGTCCATACCGCTCCGGTCCGCCGGAGGCTGCCTCGACCAGGCCGTTCAGCCAGGCCTGGTGGCCGTTGAGCATGGGGTTGGGCAGCCGCCTGGCGAGTTCGGCGGCGGGGTGGCCGATCTGCGTCTCCTGGGTGAGGATCCGCACGCGGCCGCCGGGCAGGTCCTCGACCAGCCAGGCGTGCAGTACGTCGAGCCGTTCCTCGGGCGTGCCGTCCTGGGCGGCCGTCCAGGAGAGGCGGCCCGGGACTCCTTCCGCCGGGGCCTGGAATTCGACGACGCGGGCGTGCTGGGTGCGCACCGATGCGAAGCCGACGGGCTCGAAGGTGAAGATCACGTCGTCCTTCAGCACGGGGCCGCCGCCTTCCGGGAAGGAGACGGCGGTGATGTTGTCGTAGTACGACTCCCAGGTGGAGGTGTCGGTCAGATACCGCCAGATCTGGGCGGCGGTGAGGCCCTGGACGATCACCTCGTTCGAGACGAAGTTGTCGCCGGTGCCCGGCAGGTATCTCTCGGGCCAGTTGATCGCGTTCTGCGTGGTCATGCGCTCACCCATACCCGCACCCGGGAGGGTCGTATCGGAGTATTAGGTGCAAAAGGTGCGTGGCTCTCTTCGGGGACCAGGAGGCGACCCGGAGGGGTCCCCGACCCGTCCCGGACCCGTCCCGGAGGCGTCCCCGAAGCCCGCGCCGCACAGTGGAGGGCATGAGGACGGACGACGACAGGCCGGCCGCGGCGGCGGCGCCGCGAGGTCTCGATCCCATGATCTCGCTCGCCATGTGCGTGCAGGCCGGACCCGGCGTGTACGCACTGCTGCTCGGCGCCGGTATGTCGCGGGACGCGGGCGTGCCCACGGGGTGGGAGATCGTCACGGACCTGGTGCACCGGGCCGCCGTCGCGCGGGGCGCGGACGAGGAGCTGGCCGTCGCCGACCCCGAGGCCTGGTGGGCCCGCCACGGGGACGGGGGGCCGCTCGGCTACTCCGCACTGCTGGAGGCGCTGGGCGACACCCCCGCCGCCCGGCACAAGCTGCTGCGCGGCTACTTCGAGCCGGACGGCGAGGATCGGCAGGACGGGCGCAAGCGGCCCGGCGCTGCGCATCACGCGGCGGCCCGGCTCGTGGCGCGGGGCTCGGTGCGCGTGGTGCTGACCACCAACTTCGACCGGCTCACCGAACAGGCGCTGGAAGCCGCGGGAGTGCAGCCGCAGGTCATCCACAGCCCCGCCAGCCTGCGCGGGATGACGCCGCTGGCGCACGCCCGGGCCACGGTCGTCAAACTCCACGGCGACCTGACCGACCTGGAGGCCCGCAACACCGAGCGTGAGCTGGGCGAGTACCCGGAGGCCTGGGCCGGTCTCGTGGACCAGGTGCTCGACGAGTACGGACTGATCGTCTGCGGCTGGTCCGCCCAGTGGGATCACGCGCTCGTCGCCTGCTTCGATCGCCGTGCCGCCCGCCGCTACCCCGTGTTCTGGTCCGCCCCGCACACCCCTGGGGGCAAGGCCGCGGAACTCGTCGCCCGCCACGGCGCCGTGGTGGTCCAGGGCCTGACGGCGGAGGAGTTCTTCCCCGGCCTCCTGGCCCGGGTCGACGCCCTGGAACACCTGACGGAACCCCCGCCGACCCGCGAGGTCTCCGTGGCCCGCCTCAAGCGCGCGCTCCCCGACCCCGTACGCCGCATCGATCTGCACGAGCTGGTGGACGCCGAGGCGACGCGGGTCGTGGAACGCCTCTCGGACGACGCCCGGTACCCCGCCGGTGGG
Organism: Streptomyces anatolicus; assembly: GCF_019400875.1. Taxonomy (NCBI): domain Bacteria; kingdom Bacillati; phylum Actinomycetota; class Actinomycetes; order Kitasatosporales; family Streptomycetaceae; genus Streptomyces; species Streptomyces anatolicus. The sequence continues at coordinate 4,735 of NZ_WMBF01000313.1, forward strand.
CAGGCCTGGGACCCGGAGGCGTACCGGGAGAGGCTGGAGCGGTACCAGGGCGACTGCGAGACGCTGCTGCACCTGATGGCCGTGGGCGTGTTCCACGACGAGGCCGGGGCGCACGGGCGGGTGTGGGTGCGTGCGCTGCAACGGCTGTTGAACGTGCCCGGAGGCGGCGGCGGAGGCGAGCAGGGGGACCCCCATCCGCGTCTCTATCCGGCTCTGCTCGCTCTGTGTGCCGCGGGCAGCGCCGCCGTGCTGGCCGACCGCGAGGAGCTGCTCGGCCGGCTGCTGCTCGAACCGGTCCTGGCGCGGCCCTCCGCGTCACGGCCGGGCTCCGGCCGGGCCACCGCCGAGCCCGGGCCCGGCCCCGGAGAGTCGAGGTCCGCCGAGCCCAAGCCTGCCGAGCCCAGGCCCGCCGTGCTGGCCCTGCGCGCCGCGCACGTCCTCGGCCCCGGCGAGCGCGTCAACGCTCTCTTGGACGCGCCGCATCCACCGTCACTCGTCCAGACGTCCCACAGCACATGGCTGCGTGAACGGCTGCGGGGCGTGCTCGCCGAACCGGGCGCCGACAGCGACCGTACGATCTCCGACGCCTTCGACACCTACGAGTACGTCACCGCGCTCCTTCAGGGCGACCTCGCGGAAACCCCCGCGACGCTGGGCGAATTCACTCTTCCGGACCGCTGGGACGGCGAGGGGAGGCTGCGTGTCGCGGCACGGGTCCAGGCCCGCTTCTCCGATGGCTGGCCCATGCTCCGCAGCGGCGCCTTCGGCGGCGAGATCCAGCGGGCCCACACGGCCGCGGCCGTCGTCGACGTGTTGTGCGCCGAGCGGTACATGGAGGCCGTGGGGCGGCGGCCGTTCCGGTGACTTCGCCTTTTCCTCTGGTGGCGGGGTGTCGGAGGCGGCCTTAGCGTGGGCCAAGATCCGCCTGCGCAGGCGGAATTCACCCCCGTATGCACCCCCCCGTGCTCCCCCCTGCGAGGAAGGTCGACCCATGACGGAGAGCCCCGCCGACAACAGCTTCTCGATCAGCGTGTGCGACGTCCAGGTGGATCTGCCGCACAGAGACGACGGCGAGTGGACCGTGCAGGACATACTCGACTGGGCCCCCGACCACTCCGCCTGGCACATGCGGAAGAAGTGCGTCAGGAGCTGCGGGGGCAGCTGTCTGATCGTGCCCGAGGGCACCCTGGTCGAGGTCCCCAAAGGCGATGCCATGCAGGTCACGCTGGTCGCTCCGGCGGAGGTCCAGCGGCGGATCGCGGAGGGCCGCATGTGGGAGGAGAGCGAGACGTGAGCCTTCACACCCGAACGGCGTGAGCCCTCACGCCCGTACGGCACCCGCCCCGGCCGCGTCCCCCGTCGCGGGGACGCCGATGACGACGCGGTCCTTGAACTCCGCGTGACAGAACTGGTAGACGGGCCCGACCCGTCTGAGGACGCTGAGCACCCGGGCGTCCTCCATGAACGACAGCAGATGGCGCGGCAGCCGCCGGTCCGCGGCGAGCCGTAGGCCCGCCTCCCGGTAGGCGAAGTAGGCGGTGCTCGAGACGGCCACCAGCCCGGCGGCGAGGCCGAGCGCCAGATTCGCCTCCAGGGTCAGCAGCCACTCGCCCAGCGCCTCCACCCCCGGGATGTCATGGTTCTCCAGGTCCGTCTGGACCGTGATGGCCCACTTGACCAGGGGCGGCACCACCGCGAAGACCATGAGTGCGACGGCGACCGAGCGGTCGCCGCGCACTGTGGACCGGGGGGTCTCCTGTTCGAGGTCGGCCGGGACCCGGGCCCAGCGCAGGATCGCGAGGCCCGCGCCGAAGAGGGCGCCGAAGAAGACGCCGAGTACACCCGTCGCGGCGCACCGCACCCACCAGGGCGGAGTGGACATCCAGGGCGAGATGAAGGCGAGCGGGATCCCCAGGCTGATGCCCAGCAGCACGCCCTGGGCGAGACACGTGGGGAGCATGGACCACAGCAGCCGCCTCGGCGCACGGAAGTCCAGGTGGGTGGGGCGGGATGAGCTGCCGGCCAGATCGAGCCCCGCCATGATGACGACGATCAGCAGGAAGACGCAGGCGCGGAAGGCCGCACGCTGACTGACGAAGGTCAGGGCCTCGGACGGGTCGATGAACGAGACGTCCGTGAGCGGCCGCCCGGTCACCTGGCGGATGGACAGGTACGAGAGGAACCCGGCCAGCTCGGCGCCGAGCCAGAAGAGCAGGACGAACACCAGGATTCTCCGCACGCGGACGCCGCGTCGTCCCGCGGTGCGCGGAGGCCACTCGATCCGTCGGCGGAGCAGCGAGACGCAGAGCACGCCGAGGGCCAGCAGCGCCATGGAGAGGACCCACGCGGCACTCGCTCTGAGCGCGGTGTACGGCGCCACGCCCAACTGGATGTCCGCGCCCTTGCGTTCGATCTCCCTTGCCCAGTGCTCGATCACCGCCCCCACGCCCGCGGAGAGCGGGAGGACGATGGCGCAGCCGGCGGCCAGGCGGCGTACGACCCCCGGGCCGGAGGCCCCGGCGAGCCGCACCACCGCCGCCGCCGCGACACCGGTGGCGAGCGTGAGGGTCAGGAAGCAGACGAGGCGCGCGAACGGCGAGAGCGCCCAGTGGAAGTACTCGCCCGCCATGCACCC
>NZ_WMBF01000314.1:0-7359 GCF_019400875.1 Streptomyces anatolicus
GCCCCGCGTTGCCCGCCCCCGGCACCACCGACGCCCTCACAGCCAGTGCCGCAGCACCATCCCGGGAGCGCGGTGCACCAGCCACGCCGCGGCCACGCCGATCACGGCACCGACGGCCACATCGCTCGGATAGTGCGCACCGGACTGCACCCGCTCGACCGCGACCGCCACCGCCGGGACCGCGCAGGCGGCGCCCCAGCCGGGGGAGGTCCCGGCGACGGCGGCGGTGAAGCCGACGGCGGCGGCGGTGTGCCCGGAGGGGAACGAGGAGCTGTCCGGGCGATCGTGGACGCCGTCGTGCGGGATCAGCTCCTCGGGCGGCCTGCGCCGTTCGTAGAGCTGCTTGCACACCGAGTTGGAGACCAGCTCCGCGACCCCCATGGCGGCAAGGCCGGCGAGCGCGGCCTTCCGCTCCCGGTAGCCGCCGGTGGCGGACATGAGCGCCGCCGCGGCCCACCACAGTTTGGTGTGCTCGGCCGCCGACTCCACGGCGGGCAGCACGTGCCGCGTCAGGGGCGAGGTCCAGTGGGCCACGCGACGAGTGAGCCGTTCATCGCCATCTTTGACATCCGCCAAGCCGATCATGTCTGCCAGTTTCCCGCCCCCACCCCTCTCATGCCCGAATGAGAGATGCATACGGTGCGGTTTCCCGGGCACCTGGGGTTGCAGATTCCAAAAAGTTTTTGGCAACAACAGATGGAGGAGCTGACGTGTCATTCCTGTGGGCCATCATCGCGGGTCTCATCATCGGCGTGATCGCTAAACTCGTCCTGCCGGGACGTCAGCCCATTCCCCTTTGGCTGACGGTCATCCTGGGTATCCTCGGCGCCGTCATCGGCAACGCGCTCGCCAGCGCCTTCGGCGTACGTGACACCGGTGGCATCGACTGGATCAGGCACATCTTCCAGATCGGCGTCGCCGCCGCCCTGATCGCGCTGGTCACCCCGCTGTGGGCCCGGTGCGGGGCCCGCCACCACGCCTGATCGGCGCCCCCTTTTTTCCACATCCGTAACTACGAATGCGTACGCAGCAACGTCCGCATCGTCCGCATCGCCACCGACAGATTCGCCAGATCGAACGCGTCGGAACTCTGGATCTCCTCCAGCGTCGTCCGCGCCCGGCTCAGGATCGGCGCGTTCTTCTCCTCCCACGCCTTGAAACGCTGCTCCGGCGTGGACTCGCCGCTGCCGGCGGCCAGCACATCGGCCGTCAGCGCGGCGTGCGCCGCGTACAGGTCCTCGCGGATGGAGGCGCGCGCCATGGACTGCCAGCGGTCGGCCCGCGGCAGCTCGATGATGCGGTCCATGAGCTGGGTGATCCGCAGCCGGTCGGCGAGGTCGTAGTAGACCTCGGCGACGGCCATCGCGTCGGTGCCCACCCGGTCGGCGACCGCGACGATGTCGAGCGCCGGGAAGGCGGAGGAGAACCCGGCGACGCGCTGGGCGAGCGCGTCGGGAACACCCGCTTCCGTCAGCTCGTCCCGGATGCCCTCGTACCACTCCAGGTCGGAGCCGCGCAGCAGGGTCGGCAGCGCCTCCCAGACCTGGGCGACGCCCTCGCTGAAGAAGTCGATGGTCTCGGCGAGCTGGAGCGGCTGCGGCCGGTTGTTGAGCAGCCAGCGCGAGCCGCGCTCCACCAGGCGGCGCGAGTGGAGCCGCACCCGCGTCTGCACATCGGCGGCGACGACATTGTCGAGCGCCTCGACCGCGTCCCAGACCTCGCTGAGCCCGAAGATCTCCCGCGCGGCCAGCTGGGCCCGCACGATCTCCTCCAGGGAGGCCCCGGTCTCCTCCCGCAGCCGGTGCAGGAAGGTCGAACCGCCGGTGTTCACCGTGTCGTTGACCAGCACGGTCGTGATGATCTCGCGGCGCAGCGCGTGCGCGTCGACCTGCTCGGGGAACCTCTCGCGCAGCGCCTGCGGGAAGTACGCGTGCAGCAGGCGCCGCAGGTACGCGTCGTCGGGCAGGGTCGTCTGGATCAGCTCGTCGGCGGCCGTGATCTTCGTGTAGGCGAGGAGGACGGCCAGCTCGGGCTGGGTCAGACCGCGCGTGGAGTTGAGCAGCTCACGGATCTGCCGGTCGTTCGGCAGGAACTCCAGGCCCCGGTCGAGGTGGCCCTGCTTGCCGAGCCTGCGCATGAAGCGCTGGTGGGCGTGGAGCAGGGAAGGCGACTGGGCGACGGCGTTGGCCAGCGCGGTGTTCTGCGCGTAGTTGTTGCGCAGCACCAGGTGGCCGACCTCGTCGGTCATCTCGGCGAGCAGCTTGTTGCGCTGCTTGACGGTCATGTCGCCGTCCGTGACGACCGCGTTGAGCAGGATCTTGATGTTCACCTCGTGGTCGGAGGTGTCCACGCCCGCGCTGTTGTCGATCGCGTCGGTGTTGATGCGGCCACCGGCGCGGGCGAACTCGATGCGGCCCAGCTGGGTCAGACCGAGGTTGCCGCCCTCGCCGACGACCTTGACGCGCAGGTCGGCGCCGTCGACACGGATCGCGTCGTTCGCCTTGTCGCCGACGTCGGCGTTCGACTCCGCCGACGACTTCACGTACGTACCGATGCCGCCGTTCCACAGCAGGTCGACCGGGGCCTGGAGGATGGCCCGCATCAGGTCGGCCGGGGTCATCTTGGCGACGCCGGACTCGATGCCGAGGGCCTCGCGGATGTGGGCGTTGAGCTGGATCGCCTTGGCGGAGCGGGGGAAGATCCCGCCGCCGTTCGAGAGCAGACCCTTGTCGTAGTCGGCCCAGGAGGAGCGCGGCAGCTCGAACAGGCGGCGGCGCTCGGCGTAGGAGGTCGCGGCGTCCGGCTTCGGGTCGATGAAGATGTGCCGGTGGTCGAAGGCGGCGACCAGGCGGATGTGCTCGGAGAGCAGCATGCCGTTGCCGAACACGTCACCGGACATGTCGCCGACGCCGACGACCGTGAAGTCCTCGGACTGGGTGTCGCAGCCCAGCTCCCGGAAGTGCCGCTTCACGGACTCCCAGGCGCCGCGGGCGGTGATGCCCATGCCCTTGTGGTCGTACCCGGCGGAGCCGCCGGAGGCGAAGGCGTCGCCGAGCCAGAAGTCGTACGACTGCGCGACCTCATTGGCGATGTCCGAGAACGTCGCGGTGCCCTTGTCGGCGGCGACGACGAGGTAGGTGTCGTCCTCGTCGTGGCGCACCACGTCCGAGGGCGGCACGACCTCACCGGCGACGAGGTTGTCGGTGATGTCGAGCAGCGCCGAGATGAACGTCTTGTAGCAGGCGACGCCTTCCGCCAGCCACGCGTCGCGGTCCTCCGCCGGGTCCGGCAGCTGCTTGGCGACGAAACCGCCCTTGGCGCCGACGGGCACGATGACGGTGTTCTTCACCATCTGCGCCTTGACCAGACCGAGGATCTCCGTACGGAAGTCCTCCTTCCGGTCGGACCAGCGCAGCCCGCCGCGCGCGACCTTGCCGAAGCGCAGGTGCACGCCCTCGACGCGCGGGGAGTACACCCAGATCTCGTACGCGGGCCGGGGCGCGGGCAGGTCGGGGATGGCCTGCGGGTCGAACTTCATGGAGACGTACGAGTGCGGCTCGCCGCTCTCCGTGCGCTGGAAGAAGTTGGTGCGCAGGGTCGCCTTGATGACGGTGAGGAAGGACCGCAGGATCCGGTCCTCGTCGAGCGAGGCGACCTGGTCGAGCGCCCCGTCCAGCTCTTCGAGGAGCCCGTCGGTCAGCTCGGTGCCGGCGCGCTGGTGGTCCGGCGACATGCGCGCCTCGAAGAGCGAGACGAGCAGCCGGGTGGTGTGGACGTTGTTGCGGAGGGTGTCCTCCATGTAGTCCTGGCTGAACGTGGAGCCCGCCTGGCGCAGGTACTTGGCGTAGGCCCTGAGGACCATCGCCTGACGCCAGTTGAGGCCCGCGCGAAGGACCAGCGAGTTGAAGCCGTCGACCTCGGCCGCGCCGGTCCAGGCGGCGGCGAAGGCCTCCTGGAAGCGCTCGCGGCCACCGTCGCCGAGGTAGTCGCCGCCGCTGGGGGACTTGGGCATGCGCAGACCGAAGTCGTAGATCCACGCGTGCGTACGGTCGGAGCAGCGCAGCTCGTACGGGCGCTCGTCGGTGACCTCGACGCCCAGGCGCTGGAGGACGGGCAGCACCGCGGAGAGGGAGACCTGCTCGCCGGTGCGGTAGATCTTGAAGCGGCGCTCGCCGGGCGCGGCGCCCACCGGCTCGTACAGGGAGAGCGCGAAGTCCTTGTCGCCCTTGCCGAGCTGCTCCAGGTGCTGGAGGTCGGCGACGGCGGCGCGCGGCGTGTGGTCGGCCTTGTAGCCCTCGGGGAAGGCGCCCGCGTACCGGCGCAGGAGCTCGGCGGCGCGCTCCTCGCCGCACTCGGCGGTCAGCGCCTCGGCGAAGCCGTCGGCCCACGAGCGTGCGGCGTCGACGAGCCGTCCCTCGATGCGCTCGACGTCGGCGTCGGAGAGGTCGGGGACCTCGGCGCCCTTCGGCACCCTGACCACGAAGTGGATGCGGGAGAGGATCGACTCCGTGTTCCAGGCGGTGAAGTCGACGCTCGCGCCGTTCAGCTCCTCCTTGAGGATGTCGATGATCCGCAGCCGGACGCCGGTGGTGTAGCGGTCGCGCGGCAGGTAGACGAGGGCGGAGTAGTAGCGGCCGTACTCGTCCTTGCGCAGGTAGAGCCGCAGCCGGCGCCGCTCCTGGAGGTAGAGCACGCTCGTCACGATGGAGCGCAGCTCGTCGGCCGGGGTCTGGAACAGCTCGTCGCGCGGGTAGGTCTCCAGGATCTGGAGCAGGTCGCGCCCGTCATGGCTGTTGGCGGAGAAGCCCGCGCCCTTGAGTACTTCCGCGACCTTGCGCCGGATGACGGGCACGCGGCGCACGGACTCGGTGTACGCGGCGGACGAGAAGAGCCCGAGGAAGCGGCGCTCACCGATGACGTTGCCCTCGGCGTCGAACTTCTTCACGCCGACGTAGTCGAGGTAGCTGGGCCGGTGGACGGTCGCCCGGCTGTTGGCCTTGGTCAGCACGAGCAGCTTGTGCTCGCGGGCCTTGGCGCGCGCGTCGGCGGGCAGCCGGTTGAAGGACGGGCTCACCGGGTGGTGGTCGTCGCCGTGCTGCGGGTCGGCGCGCAGGATGCCGAGGCCGGTGCCGGGGACGGCGGCGAGCGAGTCGTCGTCCGTGAGGTTGTACTCGCGGAAGCCCAGGAAGGTGAAGTGGTTGTCGGCGAGCCAGCGCAGCAGCTCGCGGGCCTCCTCGACCTCCTGGTCGGGCAGGTCACCGGCGGTGGGCTCGGTGGGCAGCTCGTCGGCGATGCGCAGGGCGGCATCGCGCATCTTCTCCCAGTCCTCGACGGTCTCGCGGACGTCGGAGAGGATCCGCAGGAGGTCGGCGGTGATCTGCTTCAGGTCCGCGCGGTCGGTCTCGCGGTCCATCTCGACGTGGATCCAGGACTCGACGAGCGCGTCGTGCGGCAGCTCGGCGCCCGACCCGCCGGGCAGGACCTCCAGGAGCCTGCCGGTCACATCACGGCGTACGACGACCTGGGGGTGGATGACGACGTGGATGCCGCGGCCCTGGCGGGAGAGTTCGTTGGTGACGGAGTCGACGAGGAAGGGCATGTCGTCGGTGACGACCTCGACGACGGAGTGGCTGCAGGTCCAGCCGTTCTCCTCGACGGTCGGGGTGTGGACCCGTACGTTGGCCGTCCCCTGGGGGCGGTTCTCGGCGAGCCGGTAGTGGGAGAAAGCGGCACCGAAGACGTCGACCGGGTCGCGGTCGGCGAGGTCCTCGGGGGCCGTGTGCAGGTAGTAGCGCCGGAGGAAGGCGAGAGCCGTGTCCTGGTCCGGCGTGCCCCCGCTCGTCTCCCCGGTCGGTGCACCGCTCGGCAGGCGCCCCCCGACCGGGCTGTTCTCAGCTACCCGGGCGGCCCGCGCGAGCAGCTCGGTCTTGGCTTCGTCCAGCTTGGTCTGCATTGTCCTCTTGGCTCCTGTCGCGCGCCATTGCGCGACGTAGAAGGAAGTGAAGTGACGTAACGCCCTCGGACGGGGTCTCCGGCCTGTTCGACGTTATGCCGCGGTGCGGGAAGAGCGGTCGGCTTTCCGCCATTTTCAGCGGTTCCGCTGACGGATGGCATGCCCGGCCCGGTCGGCCGCACCGCGAAGAAGCATCAGCGAGGGCCCGGGCACGGATGTCCTCCGTGTTCCCCGGGCGCAGGGCGGAGGCACCGATGCCTCCGCGGGATATCGCGCTGATCACGGGTCAAGGCTATCGCTCCGGACCGGGTCGGCGTCACGAGCCTTATGTGTACAAAAGCAGGGGCAGAACCTGGACAGTCTGCACAGTGCGGCCGAGCACGCCCCCGGTGCCCGCCCTCTTGGCAAACCGGACGCGGGCGTGCACGTTGAGCGGGACGGAGAACGGAATGCGCGACGGACTCGGGGAGCGAGCACCGATGGCAGCCAAGATCCTCATTGTGACCGGCGACGCGGCTGAGTCGCTGGAAGTCCTCTACCCCTACCAGCGGCTGCGCGAGGAGGGGTACGACGTCCACATCGCCGCCCCGGCCCGCAAGACGCTGCGGTTCGTGGTGCACGACTTCGAACCGGGCTTCGATACGTATACGGAGAAGCCGGGCTACACCTGGCCCGCGGACCTCGCCTTCTCCGAGGTGGATCCCGGGCGGTACGTGGCTCTGGTGGTCCCGGGCGGCCGGGCGCCGGAGTATCTGCGCAACGACCCGGAGCTGCGCAAGATCGTCAAGTCCTTCTTCGACGCGGACAAGCCGGTCGCGCAGATCTGTCACGGCCCTCTCCTGACGGCGGCGATCGGCGGCCTGAGCGGCCGCAGGGTCACCGCGTACCCGGCACTCGAGCTGGACATGCAGACGGCGGGCGCGACGTTCCAGGACGCGGAGGCGGTCGTCGACGGCACGCTGGTCTCGGCCCGTGCCTGGCCGGATCACTCCGGGTGGATGAGGGAGTTCCTGACGGTACTTCGGGCTAAGGCGCCGGTTACGTGAGGGGCGGGGGACGCTCGGCACGGGGGACAGCCCGGAGCCGGTGGCGCCCCGCGCGGCTGACGTGGACGCCGGGTGGCGTCGGTACGGGCACCCGGTGGAGCCCCCGCATCCGCTAGGTATACGGAGTTCCGCGCCCCGGCACCACATCGGTATGCCGATCCTCGCGGATACCGATGCCGGGAGGCGGCCCTGAAGGGCAGGCTCTGTTCTGCGCCGCCCCGCCCGAGCCACGGGAACGGGCGCCGGGGTGCCGACAGCGCCTGGTCAACTCCCCCACGGCTGTCATGGCGAGGCACCCCGCGCCCCCTCACGGCTCCCGGCGACGCGGCCGAAGCGGCGCCTGCCCTCGTCGGCGAGGGC
>NZ_WMBF01000315.1:0-7344 GCF_019400875.1 Streptomyces anatolicus
CGCGTATCCCGAGGCCCACTCGGCGTCATCCGGCCCCGCGCGGTCCGAACGGCTCGAAGAACATGTACTCCAACGGGTCCTGGTCCGCGCGCAGCCCGGGGAAGCCGGCGGTGGCGGGGCCGTCGCCGCGCAGCCAGTTCAGCAGCGTCCCGGTGAAGTTCCCCGGCAGCGGCGGGCCTTGCTCGCAGTGGCGCGGATTGACGGCGACGCGCCACTCGTCGGGCTCGCCATCGGCGCACCAGCCGATCATGTCCCCGTCGATGGTCGAGGCGAACGGCAGGAAGCCGCCGGGCTCCGGCCAGGCGGGCATGGGGTAGTACTCGGGGTGCGCCTCGCGCAGGGTGCGGTAGCCCTCCAGCATCTCCTCGGCGTCGGCCGCGAGCCCGAAGCGGCCCTCCAGGTCCAGGGGGGCGGGCATGTCCAGCCACCAGCTCCAGTTCCCCGCGCCATACCGCTCGGCGAGGGCCATGAAGTCCGTGGGCAGCCGGGTGCCGAGCCGGGCGAAGACCTGCTCCCAGCTCCCCGTGCCCAGATGGGGCGTCAGGGGCGGGGGGATGAGCGCGGTGACCGCCTCCAGGCCCTCGCCCTCGGTGAGCGCGGCGTGCTGACGCGCGTCCACGTACGCACCCCGGGGCGGCGGGGTCCAGGGGGCGGCTCCGGCCAGCGGCCCCCAGGTGCGGACAGCCGCACCGTCTCCGGCAGGCGCGCTGTCGCGGACTGCCGCCGACAGCACGTCCAGCAACGGGACTTCGTACGACACCCACGGCTCGGCCGCGCCGACGGCGATGGACGTGGTCAGGAGCACCACCGGCCACGCGTCCGGGTCCTTGGAGACCGAGGTGTCCCAGAACAGGTGGTCGCCGCCCGCTGTCGTGGCGAGGGCGAGGAGGCCGCCCTCCTCGGGCAGGAAGCGGCGCCGCTCCCGGGTGAACATGCCCGGCCGGATCGCGGAGTGCCGGTGGGTCTCGACCACCCAGGCCCCGTACTCATACCGCCCGTCGGCGCTGACGCACGGGGTGTGCAGGCGGACGGCGGCGGCGCCGTGACCTATCTCGACCGGGCCGTACGCCGACACCAGCGCCTTGTAGTCAGCCGGGAGCGGGACTTCGAGCCAGGCCTCCACCGCGGCCCAGTCGACGGCGGGCGCGGCGCCCGGCGGCGGCCCCACCAGGTCCGTGAAGGCGGCGATGCGCGCGGTGATCTCCATGCCTCCGAGGATGGCACCCACCACTGACAACGCCCTCGTGAAGGGGGTGCGGAGACGGCCCGTCAACGCCCGCGCGGACCGGACCTTTTGGACGTTCACCCCGACTTTGACCCTCGGCCTTCACAAGGAAACCGGACGTCACTAGCGTCCCCGCGGAACAGGTCAATGGATCACCAGAGGACCATTGGCTCTCGGCCAGGACCACTGGCAGGACTACTGGGAGGTCGTACGTGACTCCGGAGATATCGCGCAGACGCCTGATGGCGATCGGCGGCGGCGCGCTCGGCGTGGCCGCCGCCGGTTCCTTCCTGCCGCCCTCGCTGCGGGAGGCGCTGGCGCACGAGCCGCCGCGAGGCGGTGGTCTCGACTCGATCGAGCACGTCGTCATCCTGATGCAGGAGAACCGCTCCTTCGACCACTACTTCGGCTCCCTGCGCGGCGTGCGCGGCTTCGGCGACCGCAACGCCATCCGGCTGCCGAGCGGCAAGTCGGTCTTCGAGCAGCCCGGCGTCCTGCGCACCATCCTGCCCTTCCCCGTCCGCGAGGCGGCCAAGGCGCAGAAGAAGGACCTCCAGTACATCGGCGACCTCGACCACTCCTGGAGCGGCGGCGCCAAGGCCTGGCGCGACGGCTGGATGGACGGCTGGATCACCGCCAAGACGGCGGCCACGATGGCGTACTACACGCGCGAGGACATCCCGCTGCACTACGAACTCGCCGACACCTTCACCGTCTGCGACGCCTACCACTCCTCCGTCCACACCTCCACCAGCCCCAACCGCAACCACCTGTGGAGCGGCAAGACGGGCTACGAGGCGAACGGCAAGCGGGCCGTCGGCAACGACGCGTACGCCGAGGGCACCCACCCCGGCTACGGCTGGGGCACGTACGCCGAGCGCCTGGAGAAGGCGGGCGTGAGCTGGCGAACGTACACGGAGTGGGAGAACTTCACCGACAACCAGATCGAGTTCTTCACCACCTTCAAGGCCATCGCCCGCAAGGCCCTGGCCAAGACCGGCCTCACCTACATGGAGGCCTTCTACGCCAAGGTGCGCGACGCCAAGGACGAGGCTGAGCGCGCCAAGCTGCTCGCCACCCTGGAAGAGGGCGTCGCCACGCTGGACAAGCGCGAGCGGTCCCTGTTCGAGCGCGGTCTGCGGCGCGTGCCGACCGGCAAGCTCGCCGAGGAGTTCGCCAAGGACGTCGCGGGGGGCAAGCTGGCGAAGGTCACCTATCTGGTGCCTTCCGCGCTCGACTCCGAGCACCCCAGCGTCTCCTCGCCCATCCACAGCGCGACGATCGTCTACAAGATCCTCGACGCGCTCGCCTCCCACCCCGAGGTGTGGCGCCGTACCGCCGTCTTCATCAACTACGACGAGAACGACGGCTTCTTCGACCACGTCCCGCCGCCCGTGCCCGGCGGCGACTCCGCCGAGGAGCGGGAGGAGCGCTGGGAAGGCAGGCCGACCGGGCTCGGCGTGCGCGTGCCGATGCTCGTCGTCTCGCCGTGGACCGTCGGCGGCTACGTCTGCTCCGAGGTCTTCGACCACACCTCCGTCGTGCGCTTCCTGGAGAAGTGGACCGGCGTCAAGGAGCCCAACATCAGCGCCTGGCGGCGCAAGGTCACCGGCGACCTCACCGGCGCGTTCGACTTCCGGCGCGCCCACCGCCGCCCGGACATCGAACAGCCGGGCGCCATTCCGCCGTTCAGCGGGCGCTGGGCCCCGCAGCCGCCCCTGAAGCAGGCCATGCCGGTCCAGGAGCCGGGTGTCCGGCGCGCCAGGCCGTTGCCCTACCAGCCCGACGCGGACGTGCGGCCCGGCGAGGGCGGCACGCTCACGGTGCGGCTGCGCAACGGCGGCAGCTCCAGCGCGCACTTCGCGCTCTACCCCTACGCGGGCGAGTTCCCGGCCCCCCAGCACCAGGACGTCGTGCGCAAGGGCGCGTGGACCGTGCCGGTGCCGGGTGACACGTACGCGTTCACGGTCACCGGGCCGAACGGCTTCCGACGCGAGTTCGAGGGCGGGAAGGGCGCCGAGGGAGGCAAGGGCGGCAAGGACGGCGGCGCGCGGCTCGCCTCCGCGATCACCCGCCGCGAGCTGCACCTCACCCTGGCCAACCGCGGCCGCGCCGAGCTGGTCTTCACCGTCAAGCCGCTCGGATACGTGGACGAGGAGGACATCCGGCGCCGGACCCGGACCGTCCGCGTCAGGGCGGGCAGCAGCCGCACCGTCGCCTGGCGGACCGAGGACGAGCACGGCTGGTACGACATCGAGGTCACCGCCGGCCGGGACACCGCGTTCCGCCGCCGCCTCATGGGCCACATCGAGAACGGACGGGCGAGCGTGTCGGGCTGACGCCCGGCGCGTACGGGTGCGCGGAGGTTGCCCCAGGTGCCTCCGCGCACACCTCGGACCCTTGTGAGTAAGGCCACGAAAGGGACCAAGGATCTCCAGGGGCTGTCAAGGTGTTTATGGCGCATGTCGCCGCTCATGCGTTCTTTGCGGGCTGTTCAGTTGATTCACTGCTGTTCCCGATAAAGATCCACGAATCACCCAGGGAGCCAGTACGTGGGAGCACTCGCACGGTGGTGCGTCAGGCACCGTCTACTCACCGTCCTGCTCTGGTTCCTCGTACTGGGCGGCGCCACGACCGCCGCCACCCTCGCCGGATCCTCGTACTCGAACGACTACGAGGTCCCCGGCACCGAGTCCGGCCGCGCCACCCAGCTCCTGGACAAGGGCTTCCACGGCCTCGGCGGCGACAGCGACACCGTCGTCTGGCACACCGGCCCCGGCGGCACCACCCGCGCCGCCGACGTCGAGCGGACCATGTCCGCCACCCTGGACAAGATCGCCGAGCTGCCCGCCGTCGCCTCCGTGATCAGCCCCTACGAGCGCGAGGGCGCGGGCCAGATCAGCGAGGACGGCCGCACCGCCTACGCCACCGTCACCTTCCAGGAGCAGGCCGACGAGATCGCCGAGGCCGACGCCCGGGCCGTCGTCGACCTCGCCAAGACAGCCGAGACCGCCGACGCCTCCGAGGCTTCCGACGCGCAGGGGCTCCAGGTCGAACTGGGCGGCACCGCCATCGCCCTCACGGAGTCCAAGAGCGCCAAGGTCGCCGAGATCGTCGGGGTCGCCGTCGCCGCCGTCGTCCTCTTCGTGGCCTTCGGCTCGCTCGCCGCGGCCGCCCTGCCCATCGCCACCGCGTTGGTCTCCGTCGGCATCGCGTACGCGGGCATAGTGCTGCTCGGCCATGTGATGACGGTCGCCGACTTCGCGCCGATGCTGGGCACCCTGATCGGTCTTGGCGTCGGCATCGACTACGCCCTGTTCATCGTGACCCGGCACCGCAAGGGCCTCAAACGCGGCCTGCCCGTCGCCGAGGCCGCCGAGCGGGCGGTGGCCACCACCGGGCGCGCCGTCGTCTTCGCGGGCGCCACCGTCTGCATCGCCCTGCTCGGCATGCTCATCCTGCGCCTCGGCTTCCTCAACGGCGTGGCGATCGCCGCCTCGCTGACCGTCGTCCTCACCGTCGCCGCGTCCGTGACCCTGCTGCCCGCGCTGCTCTCCTGGATCGGGCCGCGCGCCCTGAGCCGCCGCGAACGCCGCCGCCTCGCCGACCACGGACCCGAACCGGAGCTGCCGACCGGGTTCGCCGCCCGCTGGGCCGCCTTCGTGGAGCGCCACCCCAAGCTCCTCGGCGGCGTCGCGGTCCTCGTCATGGCCGTGCTCGCGCTGCCCGCCTTCGCCCTGCACCTGGGCACATCCGACCAGGGCAACAACCCCGCGACCGCCACCACCCGGCAGGCGTACGACCTGCTCGCCGACGGCTTCGGCCCCGGCGTCAACGGCCCCCTTACGCTGGTCAGCGAGGTCTATGGCGCGGGCGACCGCAACGCCCTCACCGACCTCGGCACGACACTGGGGTCGACCGAGGGCGTCGCATCCGTGAGCCCGGTGACGTACGACGAGAACGGCCGCACCGCCTTCCTCACCGTCGTCCCCGACTCCTCCCCGCAGTCCGAGGCGACCAGCGACCTCGTCGACCGGCTGCGCGAGGACGTGCTGCCCGCGGCCGAGGCGGACAGCTCCCTGGACGTGGCGGTCGGCGGCGTCACCGCGAGCTACGACGACTTCGCGGAGATCATCATCGGGAAGCTGCCGCTCTTCGTGGGCGTCGTCATCGGGCTTGGCTGCGTCCTGCTCCTGCTCGCCTTCCGCTCCGTCGGCATTCCGCTCAAGGCCGCCGTGATGAACGTCGCCGCCGTCGCCTCCGCGTTCGGGATCGTCGTCGCGATCTTCCAGTGGGGCTGGGGGAGCGAGCTGCTCGGGCTCGGTGCGGCCGGGCCGATCGAGCCCTTCCTGCCCGTGATCATGGTGTCCGTCCTCTTTGGGCTCTCCATGGACTACCAGGTGTTCCTGGTCAGCCGGATGTACGAGGAGTGGCTGGAGACCGGCGACAACCGGCGGGCCGTGCGGGTCGGCCTCGCCGAGACCAGCCGCGTGATCAACTCCGCGGCCGTGATCATGATCTCGGTCTTCCTCGCCTTCGTGCTCAGCGGCGACCGCGTCATCGCGATGTTCGGCATCGCCCTCGCGGCGGCCGTCGCGCTCGACGCCTTCGTCCTGCGGACCCTGCTCGTGCCCGCCCTCATGCACCTGCTCGGCGGCGCCAACTGGTGGCTGCCGAAGCGCCTCGACCGCGTGCTGCCCCGCATCAGCATCGAGCCTCCCGAAAGTCGCTCGAATGTGCCCGAGGGGCGTGCGAAGATCCCCGGGCGTCGGGACACAGACGCGGACGCGAGTGGGCTGAAGGAGCGGGATGTTCGCGATATCGCTGGCCGAGGGCGCTGAGCTGCGGCCGATCGAACCGTGGCAGGCGGCGGAGTTCATCGAGCACGTCGACCGGGCGCGCGAGTACGCCGGGCCGTGGGTGCCGCTCACCGTGGCGGTGAAGGACCTGGAGACGGCGAGGAGCTTCCTGCGTACGTACGCGGAGAAGGCGGCCGCCGACACCGGGCGCCTCTACGGCATCTGGCTCGACGGGACGCTCGTCGGCGGCGTCCTCTTCCGGATCTTCGACACGAGCACCGACTGCTGCGAGATCGGCGTCTGGCTCGAACCGTCGGCCACCGGGCGCGGGCTGGTGCACAAGGCCTCGCGGACCCTCATCGACTGGGCGGTCGAAGAGCGCGGCATGCACCGCGTGGAGTGGCTGGTCTCGTCCCGCAACGACCGCAGCAAGGTCACCGCCCAGCGGCTCGGCTTCACCAGGGACGGCGTGCTGCGGGAGAGCTTCCCCTGGCAGGGGGTGCGCCACGACATGGAGGTCTGGTCCGTCCTCGCCCCGGAGTGGCGGGCGGCCAGGGACGCGGCCTCGGCCGCTGAGAGCGTGAGCTGAGACGGCTCGTCAAGACGGCTCGTCAAGACGGCGCGTTAAGACGGCTCTCAGACTCCGTCCGTACGGTGCGGCGCATGGGTACTGAGACAGAAGACGCGGCGGCCGGGACCAAGGATGCCGCCGGGAGCAAGGATGCCGCCGGGACCGAGGAAGTGACCGGGACCGAGAAAGTGACCGGGACCGATGCCGAGGCGGAAGCCGGCCTGACCAACGAGGAAGACGACGACGTCGAGGCGGACGACGCCTCAGTGGCGGCAGCGCCCGTCACGTCCGCCGGAGTCGGGCAGGGCGCCGCCGCCGTCGTCTCCGTCGCGCTCGGCGTCATCGGCCTCTCCGGCGGCTGGCTCGGCACGGTCGCCTCGGCCCGCGAGAACCTCTACGGCCAGATGGAGACCGCGCGGACCGCGGGCGCCGACAAGACGATCCAGGCCCTGTACGGCGACTCCTGGCAGGCCACCGCGCTGATCGCCGGGATCTTCGCGCTCGCCGCCCTGATCGCCGGTTTCGTGGTCCTGGTCAGGCCCGCCTTCGGCGCCCCCGGCCAGGAGCAGGCGCCCTGGATCAAGTCCGTGGCGTGGGCGGGTGTCGCGCTCGGCGTGATCGGCCTTGTCCTCGCCGTCGCCAAGTACTCGGACCTGCTGCTCAGCCTGCCGTCGGCACCCTCCTGAGGCATCGCGTACGTACATTGGACACAGGTAAGGCAGGGGCGGGTCAGGGGCTAAGGCCCCCGG
>NZ_WMBF01000316.1:0-7322 GCF_019400875.1 Streptomyces anatolicus
CCCCAGTGGAGAGCCGCCGCCCCCGGACGGAAACCGGGCGGCAGCCAGAGCCGGCCCGTACCGCGCGGAGCGCGGACGCGGAGGCCGCCACGACCCCGCTGAACCGCCGGAGGCACCCCGTGCAGGCGCACGAAAAGAACGACCCCCTCGCCCGAGAGCGAGGACACCTCGCCGCATCCCGCGCCGCGCTGCGCGCGATGCGCGCGGACGCCGAGGCCCTGGACATCCGCGACGTCACCGCCAACTGGGTGAACGCCGCCGTCCTCGAACGCCAGATCGACGACCGCATCAAGTCCCTCGCCGACCTCGCCCACACCCCCCTCTTCTTCGGCCGCCTCGACTACCTCCACGCCCCCGGCGCCGACCAGGCGGAAGGCGCGGAGGGCGAGCAGTTCTACATCGGCCGGCGGCACGTGCACGACGCCGACGGCGACCCCATGGTCATCGACTGGCGCGCACCCGTCTCGCAGCCGTTCTACCGCGCGTCCAAGAAGGACCCGATGGACATCGCGCTGCGCCGCCGCTTCGGGTACACCGGCGGTGACCTCACCGCGTACGAGGACGAACACCTCAGCGACCCCGCCGAGGACGAACGCGCCAGCAAGCTCCTCCAGCAGGAGATCGAACGGCCCCGCGTCGGCCCGATGCGGGACATCGTCGCCACCATCCAGCCCGAGCAGGACGAGATCGTCCGCAGCGGACTCAGCGGCAGCGTGTGCGTGCAGGGCGGGCCCGGGACCGGAAAGACCGCCGTCGGCCTGCACCGCGTCGCCTACCTCCTTTACGCCCACCGGGACCGGCTGGCCCGCACCGGCACGCTCGTCATCGGACCCAACGCCTCCTTCCTCCACTACATCGAGCAAGTCCTGCCCGCGCTGGGCGAGTTGGAGGTCAAGCAGGCCACCGTCGACGACCTCGTCGCCCACGTGGAGGTGCGCGGCACGGACGACTCCGCCGCCGCCCTCGTCAAGGGCGATGCCCGCATGGCGCGGGTGCTGCGCGCGGCCGTACGCTCGCACGTCACGCTGCCGACCGAGCCCCTGATGGTCGTACGCGGCTCCCGGCGCTGGCGCGTTCCCGCGTATGAACTGGAGGAGATCGTCCAGGAGTTGCTGGCCCGCGACATCCGTTACGGCGCCGCCCGTGACGCCCTGCCGCAGCGCATCGCCCACGCGGTCCTCGTCCGCATGGAGCAGTCGGGCGAGGCGCCGGACGACCGCGTGCAGGACGCGGTCGCGCGCAACCCCGCGGTGAAGGCGGCCGTGAAGGCCATCTGGCCGCCGGTGGATCCCGCGAAGCTGGTGCTGCGGCTGCTCTCCGACGCCGATTTCCTCGCCGCGCACGCCGACGGTGTCCTGAGCGCCGACGAACAGAAGGCCGTGCTGTGGGCGAAGCCGGCGCGCGGCGTGAAGTCCGCCAAGTGGTCGGCGGCGGACGCGGTGCTGATCGACGAGGCCACCGATCTCGTCTCGCGCACGCACTCCCTCGGGCATGTCGTACTCGACGAGGCGCAGGACCTGTCCCCCATGCAGTACCGCGCGGTGGGGCGGCGCTGCACGACCGGTTCGGCGACCGTGCTCGGCGACCTCGCGCAGGGCACCACGCCCTGGGCGACGCGGAGTTGGGCCGACGCCCTGGCCCATCTCGGCAAGCCGGAGGCGGTCGTGGAGGAGCTGACGGCCGGTTTCCGCGTGCCGCGCGAGGTCATCGCGTACGCGTCCCGGCTGCTGCCCGACATCGCGCCGGGGCTCACGGAGGTGGCCTCGGTGCGGGAGTCGCCCGGTTCGCTCGCGGTGCGGCGGGCCGAGGATCCGGACGCGGCCTGCCTGGCGGCGTGCGCCGAGTCGCTGCGGCGGGAGGGGTCCATCGGGCTCATCGCCGCGGACGCGCGTGTGCCGGCCTTGGCGCGGGCCCTGACGGCGGCCGGGATCACGTACCTCGCGCCGGGCGAGGAGACCACGCCGGACACCCGGCTCACGCTCGTACCGGCGTCGCTCGCGAAGGGTCTCGAGTACGACTACGTGGTACTGGACGAGCCCGCCGCCATTGTCGACGGCGAGCCCGACGAGCGGACGGGTCTGCGCCGGCTGTACGTGGCGCTGACCCGCGCGGTGTCCGGCCTGATCGTCGTGCACGCGGCGGACTTGCCGGCGCAGCTCAGCTAGGGTCTTTCGGGCTGCTTTTCTTCGACGCTGCCGTCCGCCGAAGTAGCGGGGGACGGCAGGAGGTTGACGATCAGCACGATGCCGGTGAGGGTCACGACGCGGGTCGCCGCGTCCAGGCCGTTCCAGTTCTCGGACTGCCACATGGCGAACCACTCGCCGCCGATGCCGATGAACCCTGCCCCGAAGAGCAGTAGCACCATCAACAGGCCTGCTGTGCCGAGGCGTTGGGCCTTGCGGTGGCCCGCGCGGCGGCGGATCGCGTCGGCCCAGAGGGCCGTCGCCGCGATGAGGAGGAGTGCGGCGGCGCTCTCCCACACGATGATCGCTATGTACGCGGCGTCCTGGAGCGCGGTGGACTCCACCGCGCGCCACATCAGGTCGTCGTCCTTGAAGGTGGTGTCCATCGCGAGGACGTGGCGTACGAATTGCTGGTTGGTGCCGAAGTCCGTGATGTTCCCGAACGCGACGAGCGCGATGTAGAGCGCGACGGTTCCGGTGAGCAGGGCGGTGCAGATGGCTTGCGTACGGCTTGGGTGTCCGGTCATTGAGGTCCCCTCCCTTTCGGGCCCAGTTCTATCGCGGGCCTCACGAAGGCGCCCCGTCAGGGGCGCGGGGAACTGCGCGCAACCCACACGGACCCGCACGCGAAAACCGTCCCGCATCCGCAGGTCCGTCGCGGCTGATCGCGCAGTTCCCCGCGCCCCTAAGGGGGCTATCCGCACCGCCCCCCGAAGGGGTTATCCCTCGAGCGCCGTCCGCCACTGCGCGACGGCAGCCGAGGAGACCTGGCCCGACCACCCGTCGGGCCTAGCCGCTCCGCCGATGTGGAACGCCTCCACCCCCGCCCCCCGAAGCCGCGGCAGGTGATCGAGGCGAAGGCCACCGCCCACCAGGAGCTGAGGCTCGTAACCCGGCTCCCCCCTCCTCGCCGCCTCGGAGAGCAACGTGGGGAGCCCTTCGTCGACCCCGCCCGCGGCCCCCGCCGTGAGGTACGTGTCCAGGCCGGGCAGATCCGCCAGCGCCTTCCGCAGCGCGTCCCGGTCGGCGGCACGGTCGATCGCCCGGTGGAAGGTCCAGCGGCACCCGCCCAGCGCGTCGACCACCGTCTCGATCGCCCCGAGGTCAGGACCGCCCGCCTCGTCGAGGAAGCCGAGGACGAACTCGTCCGCCCCCTCGCTCCGCAGCTCACCCGCCCGCCGCACAAGCGCGTCCACGTCCCCCGCGGAGAACCCGTCCGCCAGCCGCAGCATCACACGCAGCGAGATGTCGACGCGGGCCCGGACCGCGGCGAAGGTCTCCCGCGAGGGGGTCAGGCCGTCCGCGGCCATGTCGGACACCAGCTCAAGGCGGTCCGCGCCGCCGGCCTGCGCGGCGGCGGCGTCCTCGGCGTCGAGGGCGATCACCTCCAGGACTGCACGCTTGCTCATGGATGTCTCTTCCTTCTCATCGGGTCGAGTCGAGATCCCGGCCCACAGGACACGCACCGTGACCGGGACACGCACCGCGACCGGGACACGCACCGCGATACAGTCACACAGGTCTAGTCCAATTATCCAGCCTACGCGCAGAACACCTCACCCCGGATCCCGTCAGGCCGGCGGCCTAGGCCAGCGGCCTGAACCCCCGCAGCCGCAGGCTGTTGCCGACCACGAAGACCGAGGAGAAGGCCATCGCGGCCCCCGCGATCATCGGGTTGAGCAGCCCGGACGCGGCCAGCGGCAACGCCCCCACGTTGTAGGCGAAGGCCCAGAACAGGTTCGTCCTGATCGTGCCCAGGGTCCGCCGCGAGAGCCTGATCGCGTCGGCCGCCGCCCGCAGGTCACCCCGTACGAGCGTCAGATCGCCCGCCTCGATCGCCGCGTCCGTCCCCGTGCCCATCGCCAGACCCAGGTCGGCCTGGGCGAGGGCCGCCGCGTCGTTCACGCCGTCGCCGACCATGGCGACCGAGCGGCCCTCGGCCTGCAACCGCTTGACCACGTCGACCTTGTCCTGCGGCAGCACCTCGGCGATGACGTGCTCCGGCGCGATGCCGACCTCCGCCGCCACCGACGCCGCGACCGCCTTGTTGTCACCGGTCAGCAGGATCGGCGTCAGGCCGAGCGCCCGCAGCCGCGCGATCGCCTCCGCGCTGGTGTCCTTCACCGCGTCGGCGACCTCGAGCACGGCCCGCGCCTCACCGTCCCAGGCGACCGCGATGGCCGTACGCCCCGCCGCTTCCGCCTCCGCCTTCGCCCGCTCCAGCGCCACCGGAAGACGTATCTCCCACTCGGCGAGCAGCGTCTCGCGGCCCACCAGAACCGCGTGGCCCTCGACGATGCCCTGCACGCCGCGTCCCGCCACGTTCGCGAAGTCCTCGGGCGTGGGCAGCGCGCCGACCTGCTCGGCGGCGCCGGCCGCGACGGCCCGGGCGATGGGGTGCTCGGAGGAGTGCTCCAGGGCGCCCGCGAGGCGCAGGACCTCGGAAGCCGAGGTACCGGGAGTGGTGTGCGTGGCGAGCAGGGTCATCTTGCCGGTGGTGACCGTTCCGGTCTTGTCCAGGACGATCGTGTCGACGCGGCGCGTGGACTCCAGGACCTCCGGGCCCTTGATCAGGATGCCGAGCTGGGCGCCACGCCCGGTGCCGACCATGAGGGCGGTCGGCGTGGCGAGGCCCAGGGCGCAGGGGCAGGCGATGATCAGTACGGCGACGGCGGCGGTGAAGGCGGCGGTAAGACCGGCGCCGTTGCCGAGCCAGAAGCCGAGCGTGGCGAGCGCGAGTCCGATGACGACCGGCACGAACACCGCGGAGATCTTGTCGGCGAGGCGCTGTGCCGCCGCCTTGCCGTTCTGCGCGTCCTCCACGAGCTTGGCCATGCGGGCGAGCTGGGTGTCGGCGCCGACGCGGGTGGCCTCGACGACGAGCCGTCCGCCGACGTTGAGGGTGGCGCCGGTGACGGAGTCGCCCTCGCCGACCTCGACGGGCACGGACTCGCCGGTGAGCATGGAGGCGTCCACGGCCGACGCGCCCTCGACGACCTCGCCGTCCGTGGCGATCTTCTCGCCGGGCCGGACCAGGAAGCGGTCGCCGGCCTTCAGCTCGCCCACCGGGACGGTCTCTTCCCGCCCGCCCTCGCGCAGCACGGTCACGTCCTTGGCGCCGAGCTGGAGCAGCGCCTTGAGGGCGGCCCCTGCCTTCCGCTTGGAGCGGGCCTCGAAGTAGCGCCCGGCGAGGATGAAGGCGGTGACTCCGGCCGCTGCCTCCAGGTAGATGTTCCCCGCGCCGTCGCTGCGGGCGATGGTCAGCTCGAAGGCGTGCGTCATGCCGGGCGTGCCCGCGGTGCCGAGGAACAGGGCCCAGAGCGACCAGAGGAACGCCGCCGAGGTGCCGACCGAGATCAGCGTGTCCATGGTGGCAGCGCCGTGCCGCGCGTTGGTGAAGGCCGCCTTGTGGAAGGGCCAGGCGGCGTACGTCACGACGGGCGCGGCCAGGGTGAGGGAGAGCCACTGCCAGTACTCGAACTGGAGCGCGGGCACCATCGCCATCGCGATCACGGGGACGGAGAGCAGTACCGCGGTGACCAGCCGCTCGCGCAGCGGCCGCAACGCGTCGTCGCCGCCGTCGCTCCGGCGTGCCTCGCCGTCCTCGCCCTCCTCGCCGGACGGGACGCCGTGGTCTCGTACGGGCGTGGGCTCCTTGGCCGTGTACCCGGTGGCCTCGACGGTCGAGATCAGGTCCTGTACGGAGACGTCCTCGCCGCGGTAGCTGACCTTGGCCTTCTCGGTGGCGTAGTTGACGGTCGCCTCGACGCCGTCCATGCGGTTGAGCTTCTTCTCGATGCGGGCGGCGCAGGAGGCGCAGGTCATGCCACCGATGGCGAGTTCCACCTCTGCGGTGGAAGCGGTGGGGACCGCCTCGGGGGTGCCGGGTGTGGTGGTGGACATGGTGCGGGCTCCTCGTGACGCGCTCATGATGCTTCCCGATACCCGGGGTAGGTATCAACCTGACGAGGACCAGTTATACCCCTGGGGGGTATGAAGCGCAAGAGTGGACCTCCCGACGCCCCGGACTTGACTTGATACCCCTAGGGGGTATCTTCGGAGGCATCGAGTATCGAGTCAGGGAGTCGTCATGAACACCGGCCTGAAGATCACCGCATTCGCCGCCGCCGTCGCCGCGACCTTCGGTACCGCGTACGGAGTGGGCAAGGGCGTCGGCCCCGTCACGGACCGGACGCCCGCGGCTCAGCACCACGAGGAAGCGGCTCAGCACGACGAGGAAAAGGGCGCCGGGCACGGCGAGGAAACCGCCCCCGGCGGCCTCCAGATCTCCGAGCGCGGCTACACGCTGGACCTCAGGACCTCACGGATCGAGGCGGCCCGCCGGGACACGCTGCGCTTCGCCGTCGTCAAGGACTCCACGGGCGGGAACGTCACCGCGTACGAGAAGGAACACGACAAGGAGCTGCACCTCATCGTCGCCTCACGCGACCTGACCACCTACCGCCATCTGCACCCGACCCGCGCGGCCGACGGCACCTGGTCCACCCCGGTCGAACTCCCCGAGGCGGGCGGCTACCGCGTCTTCGCCGACTTCCGCCCCGAGGGCGCGAAGGAGGGCCTGACGCTCGGCGCGGACCTCGCGGTGGCGGGCGACTCCGAGCCGAAGAAGCTGCCCGCGCCCAGCACGACCGCGAAGGTGGACGGTTACGACGTCACGCTGAAGGGCGAGCTGAAGACGGGCGCGGGCGGCGACCTCACCCTGAACGTGGCGAAGAACGGCAAGCCCGTCACCGACCTCCAGCCCTACCTGGGCGCGTACGGCCACCTGGTGGCCCTGCGCTCCGGCGACCTCGCCTACCTCCACGTCCACCCGAACGGCGAGCCCGGCGACGGCAGGACGAAGGCGGGCCCCGGCGTCTCCTTCATGGCGACGGCACCGAGCGCGGGCGCGTACCGCCTGTTCCTGGACTTCAAGCACGAGGGGAAGGTCCGCACGGCGGCGTTCACGGTCCACGCGGGTGGGGGCGAGCACGGGGAGAAGGAGGACGGTGGCGGGCACGCGGAGAAGGACGGGCGCGGGCACGCGGAGAAGGACGGCGGCGGGCACGGGGCGAAGAGCGACGGCCACCAGCACTGATCGCCACCACCACGGCCACCACCACCGCCCCCGCCTACTAC
>NZ_WMBF01000317.1:0-7318 GCF_019400875.1 Streptomyces anatolicus
CCCCTGGACGAACCCGCCCACCTGCACCTCTACGCCCTCGCCCGCACCCACGAACTGGACGGACGGTGGCAGGACGCGCTCGACGTCTACGACGCGCTGGACGGCCACTGGGCCGACGTCACCGCGCGACGGCGCTACGCGCGCGCCCGGATCGCCGAGGAGGGCGCCGAGGGGAGCGCCGCATGGCGGCAGGTCGTCGAGGCGTACGAGGAGCTGGAGCGGGAGGAGGCGCAAGGCGTCGACGCCGCCGCGCACGGGCGGTACGCGCGCGTGCGGCTCGCCGAGGCCGAGGGGGACTGGGCCCGCGCCGCCGCCGAGGCCGACGCGCTGGGGGCGCACCGGGACGCCCCCGCCGTCGCCGCCTACGCGCGCGGACGCCTCGCCGACGCGCACCAGGAGTGGCAGCGGGCCGCCGACGCCTTCCGGCAGTGCCCGGGGCACCGCGACGCCGACGCCCATCTGGCGTACGCGGAAGGGCGGTCGCTGGAGGCGGCGGGCAGGTGGAGCGCGGCCGTCGAGGCGTACGGGCGGGCCCGGGGCGTCCTGGACCGGGCCGACGTGCGCTGCCGCAGGATGCGGCGGCTCGTCGGGCTGCTCCCCTGGGCGGACGGGCTGACCAGCACTCCCCTGGTCGCCGACCCCTTCGCCGTACAGGACAGGGCCTTTCCGTATCTCGCGCTCCGGGACGCGGGCGTGGACCCCGGCGCCTCCATGGACGTGGTGAAGAACGCGTCGTACACGCTGCTCGAGCGCGGCTCCCTGTCGTGGCACGAGCGTGTCGCGCTGGAGCGGCTGCGCCTGCCCGCCCGGCGGCTCCAGCTGGACGCCCTGCTCTACCGCTGGCACTCCCCCGAAGCCCTGCGCGACGCGCTCGCCGGGCTCTCGCCGGACGAGGGGCCCGGCCTCCTGGACACCCTGTGCGAGCGCTTCCCGCGGGACGCGCCCCTGCTCCTGCTCCTCGCGCGGGACCGCGAGGCCGCCGCCGCCGAGTGGGAGCGGCGCCTCAGGGAGGCGCCCGGCGACATGGCCGTGGTGCACGGCCTCGCCGCGGCGCGGCTGTGGCAGGCCCAGGAGCTGGAGCAGAGCGGCGCCTGGGAGCACGCGGTGAGCGCCTGGGAGGCGGCGCTCGCGTACTGGGCGACGCTGCTGAGCGACGACGAGTACTGGGACGGCTGGCGTGCCGAGCGCGCCGTCTGCTACGAACGCGACCTCACCCACGACGACATGGCGTCGCTGCGCTGGGAGCTGAGCCAGCACCTCTTCGGCCAGCTGTCGGCCTACGAGCAGCGGCACACCGAGCAGGACCGCCCCCAACAGGCCGCCGCTTACCAGGCGTTGGCGGGCCTCCTGGAGTCCGAGCTGGGCGGCGCCCGGGTCCTGAAGGACGTCGGCGGGCTGCCGTCGGTGCCGGGCGCGGGCGCCACGCTGGCCTGCGGTCCGCGCTATCTGCGGCTGCTGCGGCTCCAGGCGCCGCTCGGCGATCTGGTGGCGAGCCTGGACGCGGCGGCCCAGCGGGGCGATGACCCCGGTGAGTACGCGGTGCGGGAGCTGCGCTGGGCGTTCTCGGAGCTGGCGCGGAGCTTCGCCCTGTGCGAGGTGCGCAAGTTCGGGCACGCCCTGCGCGCCCTGCCGGTCCTGCGCACGCTGAGCACCCTGCCGGACGACTGCGCGGGGCCCGCCTCGGAGGCCGGGCACACCGAGGGGTGCGACCACTGCCAGGACTTCCTGCGCCGCAACCCCGCCTACGTACGGCTGCCGCGCCGGCACGCCCGCCTCCTCCAGGACGGCGTCGAACTGGCCGTGCACACCCGGCTCGCGCTCGCCAGGGCCGCCCTGACGCGCGGCGACGGCGGACTCGACGAGGCCCTTGAGCACTGGCGGGAGCTGGTGCGGGTCTCCCGCGACGCGGGGATGCAGGCCCGCACCAAGAAGGCCGTGATCCGCACGGTCCTCGGCCGCGTCGAGGCCCTCACCGACGAGGAGGGCGCCCAGCTCGGACCCTGCCTGGACGAGGCCGTCAGGCTCGTCGAGTCGGCCACCGCCGCCCTGCACCCCCTCGACCGCGACCTGCTCGGCCAACTCAACGGCAAACTTTCGGCGTTGCTCTCCCTGCGCGGCGTGTGGCGCGGCTACACCCGCACCAAGCACGGGATGCGCTGCGACGTGTACGGCGCCGAGGCCGACCTGCGCCGCGCCCTCGCCCTCAACCCGGAGTCGAGCCACGCCCGCGACAACCTCGCGCGGGCCCTGGTCTTCACCCTCGACGAGCGGACGTACGAGGTGCCGGCCCGCCTGGAACTCCTCCACGAGGCCCTGGACCTCCTGGACGTGGGCCTCGGACAGGCCCTGACGCACCGCTACCGCGAGACGCTGGGCGAAGCCCTCGACGAGATGGAGAAGCTGCTCACCCGGCACCTCGGCGTCGGCGGCATGGGTGATCTGATCCGCAGCGACGGCCAGGAGACCCCGCCCGACGTCGACGATCTGCCGTCCTGGGCGGCGGAGTTGACCGACAAGGCGGAGCGGGCCCTGCTCGGCGGGGAGATCCTGTGGGCGCTGCACCATCTGATCCGCGCCACCCGCGCGGATCCCACCAACAGCCGGATCCGGCGGGCGCTCCTCGACGCGGTGCGCCGCTGGCTCACCGAACTGAGCCCCGCGGACGGGGACCCCGACGACGAAGCAGGAGGCAGTGTCGCGTGATCAAGGACCCCGACGCGAGCTGGGAGGGCCCCTTCCCCTACGACGCGCTCGCCCCGGCCGGCGTGACCCCGTGGACGACCCACGCCGAGATGCGGGACGTCTCCTTCGAACTGCTCGCCCGGCATCTGATGACGCCGGTCACCCAGCAGGCATGGGACGAGCTGCGCGGCGTACGCCGCAGAATGCTCGTCGACCTGCTCCTGTACGACGTGGACCTCGACGCCGAACTGCCCCTGGCAGTAGCCGAGATCGACCGAAGCCTGGCCGCCGAGGCGGCATCTCAGGAACAGCCCGAGCGCCCGCTCCCGGAGGCCACCGCGCGCCTCCTGGACGATCTGATCCGCTTCGATGTCTGACCCGACGGCCCGGCTCGCCTATGAGCACGCCCGCGATCTGGCCGTCCGCGACGCGGCCCATCAGGCGCTCACCGAACGGCTGCTGCTGCGCTGCGCCGACGTCCTGGACTCCTTCGACCGGCTCCTGGCGGACGGCGCGGCGAGCGATGTGGAGGCGTACCGAAGGAGTCTCGCGCTGATCGCCGGGCAGTTGGAGGCGGCGCTGGCCGGGGAAGGCCTTGAGCCTCTTGGGCGGGTCGGCGAGCGGGCCGAACCGGCGACGCACCAGGTGACCGAGGTGCGCGCCGCGCCGCCCGGCAGGGCCGAGGACGAGGTCCTTGAGATTCTGCAGCGCGGGTATCGATACCGGGGGCAAGTGCTGCGCGCCGCCCGGGTTGTTGTCGCCGCGGACGGCGGTACGGAGCAAGGGACGGAGCGGGAATGAAGGCCATCGGCATCGACCTCGGCACCACCAACAGCGCGGTCGCCGCCCACGATCCGCACCGCGCGGACATCGCGGTGCTCACCAACAGCAAGGGCGAGCGGCTGACCCCGTCGGTCGTCGGCGTCAAGAGCCGCGACGGCAAGGACCAGCCGCTGGTCGGCGAGGACGCGCTGAACTGGGCGGTCAGGCAGCCCAAGGAGACCATCGTCTCCGTGAAGCGCCTGATGGGCCGGGACTTCGCCGACGCGTCGGTGGCGCAGGCCCGCGACCGGATGAGCTACGAGATCGTCGCGGGGCCCGACGAGGACCCGCGGGCGCACGTAGTGCTCGGCGGCCGGGCCCGCACGCCCGCCGAGATCTCCAGCGTGATCCTGGACAAGCTGGTGCGGGACGCCTCGCGCACCCTCGGCGAGCCGGTGACGCACGCCGTGATCACCGTGCCCGCCTACTTCCGTGACGCGCAGCGCGCCGCCACGCGCGAGGCCGCCGAGAAGGCGGGCCTGGTGGTGAAGAAGATCGTGGACGAGCCGACGGCGGCGGCGGTCGCCTTCGGCCTGCACAAGCCCGGCGGGGCGCGCAGCCGGGTCCTCGTCTACGACCTCGGCGGCGGCACGTTCGACATCTCCGTACTGAACGCGGTCAAGGACCAGGAGGGCAGGAGCCAGTTCCAGGTGCTGCGTGCGGCGGGCGACATCTGGCTGGGCGGCGACGACTTCGACCTCGCGATCGTGGAGCGCATCATCACGTGGATGCGCGAGGAGCACCACGTGGACCCCTCCGGCGACAAGGCGTTCCTCTTCCACGCGAAGAAGGCCGCCGAGCGCGCCAAGCGGGAGCTGAACGACATGGAGGACACGTACATCGTCATTCCCGCCGCGTACAAGGGCGAGAACGGCGTGCTCGACGTCGAGATGCAGCTGACGCGCGGCGAGTTCAACGCGATGATCGCGCCGCTGGTGGGCCGCACGATGTCGCTGGTCCAGGAGACGCTTGCGCGCTACGAACTCTCCACGGACGACATCTCGGATGTGCTTCTGGTGGGCGGCGGCACGCTCACCCGGCCCGTGTACGAGGCGGTCGAGGGGTTCTTCGGCGCGGACAAGGTTCGCAGGAACATCAACCCGATGGAGTGCGTCGCCTTCGGCGCGGGCGTCCTCGCCGAGACGCTGCACGGCGTGGAGTGCTCGGACCCGCAGTGCGCGAAAGTCAACGAGTACGGGGCGAGCACCTGCGCGGCCTGCGGCCGGAGCCTGGCCGACGGGCGCTCCAAGGGCGACACGGGTCTGTACGAGTCGACGCCGATGGCGATGGGCATCGCCGCGATCAAGGGCAGCCAGCGTGACGTGTTCGTCGAGATCATCGAGGCGGGCTCGCCGTACCCGCTCTCCGAGCCGCGCCAGCGCACCTTCCACGCGACGGACAGCCGCCGCATCCGGGTGCCGGTCTACGAGGGCGACAGCAAGGTGGCGAGCGAGAACCACGAGCAGGGCGTGGTGGAGTTCGAACTGCCGCAGGAGATCGAGATCAACCGCCAGGTCGACGTCTCCTTCAACTACTCGGCCGACCGCATCATCACCGTGAAGATCAGCGTGCGCGGCACGGACATGGTCCTGGAGGCCACCCCGAACCGGGAGAAGCCGCGCACCCCGCCCCCGGAGCCGGTGGACGAGCTGGACAGCGCGGTCCTGCGCGAGCAGCTCGCCTTCGCCGAGCGGGAGGCCGACCACTTCCTGAAGCGGTACGGGCCCTACATCGAGCCGGTGCAGGCGATGAAGGTGCGCCGCGACATCGAACAGGCGCAGCGGGCCGTCACGATGGGTGACAGCGGCGAGTACAAGCGCCTGACCGAACTGCTGATCGACGACATGTACCGCCAGTGCGGTCTTGCGAGCCAGTTCCGGCAGGCGGAGCTGGCCTCGGAGGGCGCGCCTCCGGAGACGGTCCGGCAGATCAACGAAGCGGTCGAGCACGTCAAGCAGGCCCACCGGCAGGGCAACGCCATCCAGACCGCCCAGCAGGCGCGCAACCTCGTGAACCTGGTGGCGGTCGCCCAGTCCGAGCGTGCGGTGCCGGCCCTTCCCGACCGGCCGGACTACGAGGGCATCCTGCGGTTCGCCGAAGAGACGGCCGGCGGATGACGGAGCCGCGCCGGGACGGCCGCCCCGCGCCGGGGACGGCCCCCGTCAGCCTCGGCATCGACTTCGGCGCCACGGGGCTGCGGGCGCTCTTCGCGCTGCCGGGCAGCCCGGGGCGGCGTCTGGAGGCGGGCGCGGACGACAGGCCGTCGCTCCTGTGCGAGCCCGCCGAGACGGGCGAGCTGCCGGTCACCTTCCCGAGCCTGAAGTCCCGCCTGGGCAGCGGGCGTCCGGTCTGGGTCGGGGGCGAGTCCGTGGCGGCGGACCAGGTCGTGGTGGGGCTGCTGAGGTCCGTGCGGGAGCGGGTGGAGGCGGCGGCGCCCGGGCGGGTGGCGCAGACCGTGATCAGCGTGCCCGCGCGGTTCGGCTCGGCGCAGCGGGCGGCGCTGCGGGACGCGGCACGCGAGGCGGGGCTCGATCCGG
Source organism: Streptomyces anatolicus (assembly GCF_019400875.1). Lineage (NCBI taxonomy): Bacteria > Bacillati > Actinomycetota > Actinomycetes > Kitasatosporales > Streptomycetaceae > Streptomyces > Streptomyces anatolicus. The sequence continues at coordinate 6,042 of NZ_WMBF01000317.1, forward strand.
TGCGGCTCGTCAGCGACTCCATGGCCGCGGTGATCGGCCACATGACGGAGCGGGACAGCGGCACATGCCTGGTCTACGGCATGGGGTACGACGGGTTCGAGCTGGGCCTTGTCCGCAGTGTGCGCGGCCACTTCCGCTCGCTGGGCTACGAGGGCGGCGCCACCTCGGGGGGACGCGCGTTCGACGCGGGGCTGCTGTCGTCAGCGGTGCGGCTGCTGCGCACGCACCGCGGCGCGTCCTCGGTCACCGGGATGGCATCGGGCGTGTGGCAGGGCCTTCGCGCGCGCGGCCAGGAGGCACGGGAGGCACTTGGGGCGCCGGGCGGTCCGGAGGCGGCGGTGCTCGCCTTGGATCCCGCCGCGGGGCTCCCGCTGTGGGTGCGGATCACGCGGCCGGACCTCGACGCGTACCTGGAGCGGCATGTGCGGCGCACCCTCGACCGGGCGCGGGCGCTGCTCGACCAGGCGGGGATGGGGTCGTCGGACGTGGACACGCTGCTGCTCGTGGGCGGCAACACCCGTATGGAGCAGGTGCGTTCGCGGGTCACCGGGCTCGGGGAGCGGAGCGTGCAGGCGCCGCCGGAGCTGCTGGCGCTCGGCGCGTTGAAGCACGCGGTGCGCCTCGCGGGCGGCGCGGCGTCCTCCGGCCCCTCGGCCCTGGAGGAGGGCCCGCTGGAACCGGCCGCGCCCACCCAGGACACCCTCTCGGACGGACCGCCGCTGACGGCGACGCTGGTGGGGGCGGAAGCGGCTCCGGGTGCTGTACGGGATGCGGGCGGCCTTCGCGACGCGGGTGGCGTACGGGATCCAAGTGGCGTACAGGATCCAAGTGGCGTACGGGACTCAGGTGCCGTACGAGATCCGGGTGCTGTACGCGATTCAGGTGCCGTACGAGATCTGGGTGCCGTACGAGATTCAGGTGCCGCACGAGACACCGATGCCGCCCACGTTCCGGGCGCCGCACAAGACGCCGCCCCCCTCGTGGCCCGGCGGGCGGAATTGGCCGCACCCGCCGCCGTACGCTTCCCCCGCGAGGCCGCCGACCCGCGCGGCGCACCCGATGAGGGTGCGCACCACGGCGCCCGCGATGTGGCACAGGCGCGGCTGCTCGTCCGCCAGGGACGCCCGGCGGAGGCCACCGCCCTGCTGCGCGACATCATCGCCGAGGCGCAGGAGCTCCTTGCCGACCTGGACCGCCCCTCCCCCGGGCCGGCCCCGACGCCGACCGCACCAGAGCCACCGTCCCCGCGCCCACAACCACAGCCGTCCGCCCCGGAG
>NZ_WMBF01000318.1:0-7315 GCF_019400875.1 Streptomyces anatolicus
TCTCAGGACGTACTAAGCCCCCTCTCATCTACGCCGGTCAATCTCATTGGCATGACCGAGACCTTCCGCCCAAGCGGCGAGTACCCCCCGCAGCAGTCGCCCGCGCCTGTGCACCACGGCGGTACGCAGGGCGCCTGGCCGCCCCCGCCCGCCCACGCGCCGGAGGCAGCACGGACCGGGCCCGCGCCGAGGCGCCGCCGCGCCAAGGGCCCCGTCGCCCTCCTCGCCGCCGTCGCCATCGCGGCCGCAGCGGTCGGCGGCGGCACCGCGTACGCGGTCCAGACCCTCACCGACCAGGGCGCCACCTCCTCCGCCACCAGCACCGACGTCGTGCCCACCAGCCAGAAGGGCACCGTCTCCGGCGTCGCCGAGGCGGTCAGCCCCAGCATCGTCGAGATCAGCGCCACCACCGCCCAGGGCAAGTCCACCGGCTCCGGCGTGATCACCAGGAGCGACGGCGAGGTCATCACGAACAACCACGTCATCGCCGGCGCCACCTCGATCAAGGTGCGGACGCACGACGGCAAGACGTACGACGCCGAGGTCGTCGGCACCGACAGCAAGAAGGACCTCGCGCTCATCCAGCTCAAGGACGCCTCCGGGCTCAAGGCGGCCACCCTCGGCGACTCCGACCACGTCAAGGTCGGCGACGAGGTCGTCGCCATCGGCTCCCCCGAGGGCCTGACCGGCACCGTCACCAGCGGCATCGTCTCCGCCCTCGACCGGGACGTCACCGTCTCCACCGGCGAGGGGCAGGAGCAGCCGCGGAGCCCGCAGGGCGGCTGGCCGTTCGAGTTCGGCGGGCAGGAGTTCAACGGCGACACCGGCTCGTCGAAGACCACGTACAAGGCGCTCCAGACCGACGCCTCCCTCAACCCCGGCAACTCCGGCGGCGCCCTCATCGACATGAACGGCAACATCATCGGCATCAACTCCGCGATGTACTCGCCCAGTTCGACGCAGGCGGGCGCCGAGTCGGGATCCGGCAGCGTCGGCCTCGGCTTCGCCATCCCCATCAACACCGTCAAGGACGACCTCGGCAAGCTCCGGTCCGGCTCGAAGACCTGACCCGCGCCTCCCGCGCCCGCGTGCGAGGCTGATACCGGCCCCGTTTCCGCCCCTGCCCCGAGGAAGTCCGAAGCCCATGAGCCCCGCCGAAGGCGACCGCGCCGGTGACCGTGAGCAGCTGCGCATCCTGATCGTGGACGACGAGCCCGCCGTGCGTGAGGCGTTGCGCCGCAGCCTCGCCTTCGAGGGATACGGCACCGAGGTCGCCGTCGACGGCGCCGACGCGCTGGAGAAGGCCGCCGCCTACCGCCCCGACCTCGTGGTGCTCGACATCCAGATGCCCCGCATGGACGGCCTCACCGCCGCCCGCAGGCTCCGCGCCACCGGCTCGACCACGCCGATCCTGATGCTGACCGCGCGCGACACGGTCGGCGACCGCGTCACGGGGCTCGACGCGGGCGCCGACGACTACCTGGTCAAGCCGTTCGAGCTGGACGAGCTGTTCGCCCGCATCCGGGCCCTGCTCAGGCGCAGCTCGTACGCGGCCGCGGCGGGCCAGGCGCAGGAGGGCGACACGCTCGCCTTCGCCGACCTGCGGATGGACCTGTCGACGCGCGAGGTCACGCGGGGCGGGCGCACGGTCGAGCTGACCCGCACGGAGTTCACCCTCCTGGAGATGTTCCTCGCCCACCCCCGCCAGGTCCTCACCCGTGAGCAGATCCTCAAGGCCGTCTGGGGCTTCGACTTCGAGCCGACCTCCAACTCCCTCGACGTGTACGTGATGTATCTGCGCCGCAAGACGGAAGCGGGCGGCGAGCCACGGCTCGTGCACACGGTGCGGGGTGTCGGGTACGTGCTGAGGGGCGGCGAGTGAGCGGCCTCGTACTGTGGTTCCGCCGGCTTCCGCTGCGGTCCCGGCTTGCGCTGCTTGTGGCGACGGCGGTGGCGGTCGCCGTGGCGATGGCGGCGGCGGTCTGCTGGTTCGTCGTGCGCGACACGCTGGTCAGTTCGCTGGACGACGCGCTGAACGAGAACCGCGTCCGTGACAGCTGGGTGCGCGACATGATCGACGAGAACGGCCAGTGCCGCCGCACGATCGTCGACGCGCCCAACCTGCTCGAGCAGATCGTGCAGGTGGTCGACCAGTCCGGCGGCAGCTGTGCCGTCCTCGGCAAGCAGGACCTCGCGCTCAAGGACGTGGACACCGAGGTCGCCCTCCGCGAGAAACCGCAGGCCTTCCACAACACGACCGCGTCCGACGGCACCGAGTACCGCGTCCTCACCTACCCGCTACAGGGCAGCGCGCTCGCCGTCTCCGTGGCCCGCCCCCTCAGCGAGGTCGACGACACCCTCGACAACCTCGCCCTGCTCCTCACCGCCGTAGGCGGCATCGGCATTCTCGGCGCCGGTGCCGCCGGTCTCTGGGTGGCCCGCACCGGGCTGCGGCCCGTGGACCGGCTCACCGAGGCCGTGGAGCACGTGGCCCGCACGGAAGACCTCGACCTCCGTATCCCCGTGGACGGCGACGACGAGATCGCCCGGCTCTCCGCGTCCTTCAACTCGATGACCGCCTCCCTGGCCTCCTCCCGCGACCTCCAGCAGCAGCTGATCGCCGACGCCGGTCACGAACTGCGCACCCCGCTCACCTCCCTGCGTACGAACATCGAGCTGCTGGCCCGCAGCGAGGACACCGGGCGGGCCATCCCGCCCGACGACCGCAGGGCGCTGCTCGCCTCCGTCAAGGCACAGATGACCGAACTCGCCGCGCTCATCGGCGACTTGCAGGAGCTGTCCCGCCCCGACGCGGCGCACGGCGGGGCAAAGGTGCAGGTCATCGCCTTGCACGACATCGTGGAGGTGGCGCTGGAACGGGCCAGGCTGCGCGGCCCGGAGCTGACCTTCACCGCCGACCTGGCCCCCTGGTACGTCCGCGCGGAGCCCGCGCCGCTGGAGCGTGCCGTGGTCAACATCCTGGACAACGCGGTGAAGTTCGGCCCGCCCGGCTCCACGATCGAGGTCGCCCTGAAGGAGGGCGAGCTGACCGTGCGCGACCACGGTCCCGGCATCCCCGCGGAGGAACTCCCGCACGTCTTCGACCGCTTCTGGCGCTCTCCCTCGGCCCGGAGCCTGCCGGGTTCGGGCCTCGGCCTCTCCATCGTGGCCCGCACGGTCGGCCAGTCCGGCGGCGAGGCCTCCCTGAGCGCGGCGGACGGCGGCGGCACGGTGGCCTCCGTACGGCTGCCGGGCGCCTCCACTCCCCCGCCGGGCATGCTGGGTTGACCGGTGACCGAGCGGTGACTGACCGGCACCCGACCAGCAATTGACCGGTCTTTTCTGCTCGTAACTGCACCCTGCTCGGGGCCAATTGGCGGCATAGAGTCGTACTCACAAGGCCGCGAGGGAAACCCCGGCCACCGCCCCTGAGCAGGGAGAACAACCATGAACGCCGGCATACTCAAGCCCGTCCTGACCCGCGCCACCACCGCCGAGACCACCAGTGACCCCAGCAGCGTCATGACCCTGCTCGCCGACTGCGGGACCGACGGCAGCTCGGTCACCAGCTACCGGTCGACCTTCGCCGAGGGAGCCGTCGGCGCCCCCGCCCACTTCCACACCAAGGCCTCGGAGCTGTTCTTCGTCATCGGCGGCGCCCTCCAGGTGCTCGTCGACGACAAGGTCGAGGTCCTGGAGCAGGGCGACTTCCTGCTCGTGCCGCCGCACACCCCGCACGCCTTCGCCGCCGCCCCCGGCCACGAGGCCGACGTCCTGTTCGTCTTCACGCCGGGCATGCCCCGCTTCGACTACCTCCGGCTGCTCGGCCGCGTGATGCGGGGCGAGGCGAGCCCGCAGGAGATCAAGGACTCCTCCGAGCAGTACGACAACCACTACGTGGACAGCCCGGCGTGGCGCGCCGCCCTCGAAGCGGCCAAGTGACCGAGTCCGCCGGTCAGGGCGCAGCGGGCCTACGGGCCGAAGCCGAGCCCCGCCCCCGTGAGCCGCACCCGGATGCCCTCCTTCTCCACCGTCACGTCCCGCAGCGCCACCGTGCCCGTCGCCTTCCCCGGCAGCTCCGGCAGCTGGAAGGCGAGGGTGAGGCGGTCGGCCAGGGCGGGGCGGGTGAGCCGGGAGAGGCCCTTGAGGAGAGCGGGGTCGAGGCCGAGCTTCTTGAGCAGGGCGGGGTGGCCCATCGCCACGTCGATGAGGTTGAGGCCCATCACGTCGTCCACGAAGCGCGGTGAACCGGTGAGTTCGTTGAGTTTGGCGTCGCTCTTCAGCGCCTCGCGCACCACGGACTCCGGAACACCGAGCCGCTTCACGATCGCGGGCACGGACAGCAGCGCCTTCGCCTTGGCCGTCTCCTTGGCCACCCGGTCAGCCGAGCTGCGCGACAGGTGCAGGCCTTCCTTCTCGCGCGTGCCCGGGCGGTACGTCGCCAGGTCGCCCAGTTGCAGGCTCATGCCGCCGATGTCGGTGGAGATGCCGCGCTCGCCGTTGCGCTGGATGCGGGCGTCGGCCCGTACCTTCAGATCGTGCCCGGCGACGGGCAGCGTGCCGCGCGCGAGGACCTGATCGCCGCCACGGCCCGTGAACGTGACCTGGGAGGCGCCGAGTTCACGGTTCAGATCCTCGAAGGAGAGCAGTACTTCGCCGGTCATCGCGCCGATGCGGGCGCCCTTGATGGACGTGGGCCCCTCGCCGAGGACGGTGATGTCCGTGGCGGTCGCGGAGACCTTGGCGAGCGAGACGCGGTCGGCCGCGACGTCCGGGACGGTCACCTTCACCTGGTCCAGGCGCTTGTCGAGCACCTGGGTGAGGAACGGGAACCCCTCGATGTCGACCTCGGGCGCCGCGCTCAGGTCCATCTGCTCCTTGAGCTTCTCCCCGGCCTCGTGCTCGGCGTAGAGCAGTACCCAGCGGTCGCCGAGGGCGAGGAAGGCGGCGGCGACGAGGAGGGCGACCAGGGCCTTCGCGGCGAGCGGCAGCCCGGCGAAGCGGCGGCGGGCACGGCTGCGGCCCTGGCTGCGGCCCTGGCCGCGGCCCCGGCTCCGACGGCGGCTGCCACGGCGGTGGTTGGGCGGCGTCCACGGAGCGTCGTTCGCGTCATCGGCCCGCTTCTCCTCGTGAAGGAACTCCTCCAGAGGGTTCGGCGCGAGGGCCGCAAGCTCGTCGTACGGGTTGTTGTAGGGCTTCTTGGGGGCGGTGGAGGGTTCGTCCGGAGGGGGCTGCGTGGTTATGCGGTGGGGGGAACGCATCAGATGATCTCACCATACGTTCACACCCCACCCCAAGCCTTACCTCCAGTAGGCGCTGAAGTGAGCGCTACTTCACGATCGTGATCCGGTCCGCCTTCGGCGGCGCGATCGGCTTCTCCGCCGAGGAGTTGGCGGCCAGATAGTCGTTGAACGCCTTCAGGTCGTCGGCGCCCACGAGCGGCTTCGTGCCCTTGCCCAGCTCGGGCAGGCCGTCGCCGCCGCCCGCGAGGAAGGAGTTCAGGGCGACGCGGTAGGTTGCCGCCGGGTCGAGCGCCTTGCCGTTCAGCTTGATGGAGTCGGTGACGACACGGTCCGCGCCGGTCTTCGTCATGTCGAGGGTGTACGTCAGGCCCGCCGACACCTGAAGGATCTTCGGGGAGGCCTCGTTGGCCCCACTGACCTGCTGCTTCAGAGCGGTGACGAGCTGCGCGCCGGTCAGGTCGACGAGATTGACGGTGTTGCTGAAGGGCTGCACGGTGAACGCCTCGCCATACGTGACGACGCCGTCCCCCTCACTGCCGCTCGCCTTGTGGACCAGGTCGGAGCGGATGCCGCCCGGGTTCATCAGCGCGAGATCGGCCTCGGGGTCGAGCGACTTGGCGTGCGCGAGCTGCGCGTCCGCGATGAGGTCGCCGAGCGGGGACTCCGGCACACCGGCGCCGCGGCCGGGGATGTCCCCGGAGATGTAACCGACGGGCCTGTTGGCGATGGGCGCGGCCAGCTTGTCCCAGCGGTTGATCAGCGAGGTCATGTCGGGGGCCTTCGCCTGCTCCCTGCTGACCACGTGGTTCGCCGACTTCACGCTCGTACGCACGATGTCCTTGGTCTTGCGGTCGTACGTGAGCGTGGTGTCGGTGTAGAGCTTCCCGTAGGAGGAGGCCGAGGTCACCATGCGGGGCTTGCCCGCGGGGTCGGGGATCGTACAGACGTACGCGGCGTGCGTGTGGCCGGTGACGAGCGCGTCGACCTTGGGCGTGATGCCCTTGGCTATGTCGGTGATGGGGCCTGAGATGCCGTCGCCCGCGCCCGGGGCGTCGCAGTCGTAGTTGTACGTCTGGCTGGCGGGGGCGCCGCCCTCGTGGATGAGCGTGACGATGGACTTCACGCCCTGCTTGTCGAGGATCTTGGCGTACTTGTTGACCGTCTTGATCTCGTCGTGGAACTTCAGGCCCTTGATGCCCTCGGCGGAGACGATGTCCGGGGTGCCTTCGAGGGTGACGCCGATGAAGCCGACCTTCACGCCCTTGTGCTTCCACACCCAGTAGGGCTTGAGGATGGGCTTGCCGGTCTTCTCGTCCGTCACGTTCGCGGCGAGGTAGGGGTAGTCGGCGCCCTCGAACTGCTTGGGCTTGCCCTTCGCGTCCTTCTCGAAGCAGCCGTCCTTGGGGTGGCAGCCGCCGTTCTGTATGCGGGCCAGCTCCTTGGCGCCCTCGTCGAACTCGTGGTTGCCGACGCTGCTGACGTCCAGGTCCAGCTTGTTCATCGCCTGGATCGTGGGCTCGTCGTGGAAGAGGCCGGAGAGCAGCGGGCTCGCGCCTATCAGGTCACCGGCGGCGGCGGTGACGCTGTAGGGGTGGGCCTTGCGGGCGGTGCGCAGCGAGGTGGCGAGGTACTCGACGCCACCGGCGTCGATCTTCTTCTCGGTCCCGTCGTGCTGCTTCTCCGTCACCTGCCCGGACGAACCGGCGGGCGGCTGGAGGTTCCCGTGGAAGTCGTTGAACGACAGCAGCTGCACGTCCACCGTGCGCTTCTTGCCGCCCTTGCCCCCGGCCGCGTGGTCCTGACCGGCGCTCGCGGGAAGCGCGGCGGCCAGCGCGCCGAGGGTGGCGAGCGAGGCGGCCGCGGCGAGCACGCGCGTGGCGCGCCGTCCGGGCCTGCGTGGATGGGGTGTGGCTGACACGTGTCCCCCTGGGGGTGGTGTGAGACGACTGAAAGGGCGATTCCGCCGAGCGCAGCCTAAAGTCAACGCGCGTAGCGCGACAGGGGGTTGCGGGTTACGAGGTGGTTGCCATCGGGAGCGATACGGGCACTTCATCCCATGTCGGGTGGGGGCG
>NZ_WMBF01000319.1:0-7297 GCF_019400875.1 Streptomyces anatolicus
ATCCACGCCCACGCCCACAACGACTACGAACACCCCAGACCGCTCCTCGACGCCCTCGCCCACCGCTTCCACAGCGTCGAGGCCGACATCTTCCTCGTCGACGGTCAGCTCCTCGTCGCCCACGACCCGGTGGACCTCGACCCCTCCCGCACCCTCGAATCCCTCTACCTGGACCCGCTCGCGGCCCGCGTGCGCGCCCACCACGGCTCCGTGTACCGGGGGTACCACCGCACGCCCTTCCAGCTCCTCATCGACATCAAGACCGAGGGCGCCGCCACGTACGCCGCGCTCCACCGCCATCTGCGGCCCTACCGCCACCTGTTCACCACGTACGCCCACGGAAAGGTGCGCCGCTCCGCGGTCACGGCCGTCGTCTCCGGCCACCGCGCGGCCCGCGCCCCGATGGAGGCCCAGAAGGTACGGCACGCCTTCTACGACGGCCGCCTCGCCGACCTCGGGACCCCGGCGTCCGCCTCCTTCATCCAGCTGATCAGCGACAACTGGTCGCTCAACTTCAGCTGGCAGGGCACAGGCCCGATCCCCGCGGCCGAGCGCGCCAAGCTGCGCGGCATCGTCTCCTCGGCCCACAAGCGCGGGCAGCGCGTCCGCTTCTGGGCGACGCCCGATCTGCCGGGCCCGCAGCGCGAGGCGGTCTGGGGCGAACTGCTCGCCGCCGGTGTCGATCACCTCAACACCGATGACCTCGCGGGGCTCGAAGCCTTCCTCGACGCCCGCCGCCGATGATCTTCGCGGATCAACCTCCGCGCAAGTAGAACCCGTTCGGAGCACAGGTCAGAGACCCGGACGCCCCCTCCGCTGCGCCAAACTGACGGCCGGAAGCCGCGGTTCCCGCGTGGCGGAGGAGGTACTTCCCATGGCCGTTTCGATCTCTGTCGTGCTGCTGCTCGTGATCCTTGCGGTGGTCTTTCTGCGCAACGGAGCACTCAAGATCTCGCACGCCGTCGTCTGTCTGCTGCTGGGCTTCTACCTGGCGGGCACGAGCATGGCGCCGACCATCCAGGACGGTCTGACGGCCACCGCCGACATCGTCAGCGGAATCCGGCCATGACCGTTCCTTACGGGTTAATGAACAACTGACGCTGTTTCATGGACACTTGAGAAGGCTCGCTCTAGCTTCGGCGCATGCCCAGCAGAGCGCGCCGCCTCGTCCCCGCCAGCGTCCTGGCCCTGACCGTCTCCCTCGCCGTCCCCGCGTACGCCGACGACATCCCCAGAGCGCCCGGCCACCGGCTCGTCAAGAGTTACGAGGGCGCGCCCGCCGCCGCCCGGCCGCTGCCCGGCACCCCGCCGCCCCAGCACCCCTACCTCGCCGCCAACGGCCGCAGCGGCATGCACGCCGACGCGGCGGGCAGCGGCACATACCCCTGGAGCGGGCCGCTCGGGAAGCAGCCGGCGGTCGACAGCGAGAAGATGGCGGCGCTCGGCGGCGAGTGCGCGACCGTCACCTTCGACCGCGACGGCCGCATCGTCACCGTCTGCGGCACCTTCACGGGCTTCCTGGTCAAGCTGCTCGACCCCGGGACGCTGGAGACGCTGGCCGAGTACAAGCTGCCCCAGCGGCCCTCGACGGTCGAGGCCATCACCCGCCTGGACTTCTCCAAGATCTTCAAGGACACCTCGGGCGGCGCCTACTCCTACCTCGACCACAAGGACCGGCTCGTCCTCGCCGACTCCCGGCAGCACATCGTCCGGCTCGCGCACGAGCGGACCGGGGACGGCGGGTGGCGCTTCGTCGTCGACAAGGAGTGGGATCTGACGGCGCACGTTCCGCATGACTGCGTGACCTGGTCAAATCTCTACCCGAGCGGCGAATGTGACCCGGTCACGTCCGTGATGCCGGACTGGGAGGGGCGCATCTGGTGGGTGACGCGGCAGGGGCGCGTCGGCACCGTCGACCCCGAATCCGGCGACATCCGGGCCGTGCGCCTGGACGGCGAGGAGATCCAGAACTCCTTCTCGGTCGCGGAGGACGGCGTCTCCCTCGTCTCCGACCACGCCCTCTACAGCTTCCGCGCCGCCCCCGACGGCACACCGCAGGTGATCTGGCGCCAGACGTACGACCGCGGCACCGGCACCAAACCCGGCTCGGTCAACCAGGGTTCGGGCACCACCCCCGACCTCTTCGGCGCCCGTGACGAGTACGTGGCGATCACCGACAACGCCGACGACCGCATGAACGTCCTCGTCTACCGGCGCGGCGCCGACGTGCCGGACGACAAGCGGCTCGTCTGCAAGGTGCCCGTCTTCGGCTCGGGCGCCTCCACCACCGACAACTCGCTGATCTCCTGGGGCGACAGCCTCGTCGTCGAGAACAACTACGGCTACGAGAACATCACCTCGCTCACCTTCGGCCGCAGCGTCGTCGGCGGCGTCAGCCGCATCGACGTGCGCGAGGACGGCAGCGGCTGCGACACGGTGTGGGAGAGCGACGTGCGCGCCCCGTCCACCGTGCCCAAACTCTCCACCGCCAACGGCCTGTTGTACTTCTACACCAAGGAGCCCCACAGCCTCGGCGTCGACGCCTGGTACCTCACCGCGGTCGACTTCCGCACCGGCGACACCAAGTGGAAGCGGCTCGCCGGTACGGGCATCGCGTACGACAACAACTGGGCGCCCGTGACCCTCGGCCCCGACGGCACGGCCTACGTGGGTGTCTTCAACGGCCTGGTCGCGGTGCGGGACACCGAGTGATCCCGTAGGGGGCCGAGTGATCCCGTAAGGGACGGGGGTCCGTCACGTCCGGGAGAAGACGCCGATGCCGTTGGGCACCGGGCGCTCCACCCCGCCGCTCGGGTTGTTGCGCACGGTCACCGCTTCGGCCCCCGGAGCCCGTGCGACCAGTGTCGACGTGGCCGAGACCAGCGTGGAGGAGCCGCCGCCGTCCAGACTGAAGCCCTCGCTCGCGCCCAGCCCCCGCAAGGTCTGCGCCACTTCGGCGATGGTCAGGCCCGTGCGGAACTCGGGAGAACCGTCGAGGGAGAGCAGCACAAGACGCCGGCCCCCGTCGGCGATCCCGGCGGCGGTGCGCACCGCCGAGGTGGTGGGGTCGAGACCGGGCAGCGGCACGCCGTTGCGCAGTACGGGGTAGCCGCCGAGCGCGAAGCGGAAGGGCACCCGTGAACCGGCGGCCACCAGGCGGTGCCTGACCTGCACCCGGTCGCCCGCCGACAGCTTCCGCAGCTCCTGCGCGCCCGCCTCACGCCCCACGAGGACCGTGGTGTCACGGGTGATCGGGCCGCTGCCCGGCGTGCCGGCCGACTCCACGACACGCCCGTGGCGGACCGTCACCTCGTGCGTGTCCGTACTGCACGGCGCGCCGCGGCTGGTGTCCGTGCCGCACGTCGCACGCACCCGCGAGACGGCACCCCAGTCGCTGGTGAACGCACCCACGGAACCCACCGGCAGCGCGTACTGATTGAGCCCGCCCAGGGGAAGCCGGGTCTGCCGGGTGCGGACCTCCCCGTCCAGGGCGAGGTCGTCCAGGCGCGCCCGGCGGTCGGCCCCCACCCCGAGAACGGCCCGGGTGGTGACGCCCGGCGGCATGGCGGGCCCGAAGCGCTGCCCGTCGGGGACGGCGGCCTTCAGCGGGCGGCCGTTCGCGATCATCGGGCCGACGGGCGCGCCGGTCGCCTCGACACCGGGGTGCTGGGTCTCGGTGATGTTGAAGAAGTCGCCGTTGATCCCGCCGACCGCGCCGACGCCGTCCGCGAGCGCCGAGACCGGGGCGCGTGCGGCGACCTTGCCCGGGTAGAGCAGGCCGACACGGGTGCCCGGATGGCGCAGGTCGACGTCGAGCACATGGGCGCGGGCGGTGCCGCGCGCGGCCGGGATATCGAAGTGGCGGTACTCGACACCCGGCGCGATTCTCGTGGCCGCCGCCCGCCGGTCCTCCCCGACGGCGCCGCTGGCCGGTGCCGCTCCCGTGAGAGACGCACCGGCCAGCGTGCCGAGCGTGGCGAAGAGGGCGAGGGCCGTTCTGAACCGTCCGCCGTGCTGCGTCTGCCGTGTCACAGATTCCCCCTGGGGTCGGCCGGGCCACCAACTGTCCCAGCGGTCAGCGGAGTTCACCAGAGGCCGGTGGTGCCGTACCGACCAGCCGGGAACGGATCAGGAAACGTACGCCCTCCGGCGCCTCCAGCGAGAAGCCGCTGCCTCGCCCCGGCACGACGTCCACGATCAGCCGGGTGTGGCTCCACACTTCGTACTGGCTCCTCGACATCCAGAAGGTTATGGGCTCCGCCACGCCGTCCACGGTCAGCGACGCGAGCGGTATGTCGGAGTCGCCGGTACGGAACTCGCCCGCCGGGTAGCACATGGGCGCGCTGCCGTCGCAGCAGCCGCCGGACTGATGGAACATCAGCGGCCCGTGCGTCTCGCGCAGTCGCCGCAGGAGCCGCGCGGCCGCGGCGGTCAGCTCCACGCGGGGCGTGTCGGCCTCGCGGGGCGCGTCGGCCTTGCTCTCATGGCTGTCCATGGCACGACCCTGGCCCCCGGCACGTTGCGAGAGGGTTGCACGCGAAAGGGCGCGGGCCAATCGTGGGATTGCCGGGCCGTGTCGCCGCCCGTGCGGCGGCGCGGCGGTGAAGCTGGGGCGATGCGCTGGGTCCTCTCGTCGATCGCCGTCCTCTCCCTGGCCGTTCCCGCCCCGGCCGCCGCCGGGACCTCGGCCCCCGCCCCGCCGTGCGACGCGGCCACGGGCCCCTACCAACGCGAACTGGAGCGCGAAGTGGGCCTCCCGGTCGACGGGCGGCAGTCGCCGGCCGACTGCGAGGCCATCCGGCGCCTGCAACAGCGCCTCGGCATCCGCCCTGCGGACGGGCACGCCTCCACGCGCACCTACCGGTTCGTCCTCGCCGACCGGATCCGGCGCGACCCCGCCGAGCGGCGCGGCTGCCCGGCCAGGTCGTACCGCGTCACCTGCGTGGACCTGACCCGGCAGATCCTGTGGACGCAGACCGGACGCAAGCTGGTCTTCGATCCCGTGCCGGTCCGCAGCGGCCGCGACGGACTGGAGACCAGGCGCGGCTGGCACCGCGTCTACTGGAAGAGCCGCGACCACTTCTCCTCCCTCTACCAGGTCCCCATGCCGTTCGCGCAGTTCTTCGACGGTGGCCAGGCCCTGCACGGCACCCGCTCGGACCTCTTCTCCGCCGGCTCGGGCGGCTGTGTGAACCTCGCCCTCGGCGACGCCGAGCGGCTTTACGGGCTCCTGAGGAAGGACGACCACCTGTTCATCTGGGGGGCGAAACCGGGCACGGACGGCTGACACCGCCGGTGCCCGGTCCCGCCGCGCCTCACTTGTCCTTCTTGCCTCCGCCGCGCGCGTTGGTGAGCGTCACCGTGACGCCCTTGGCGGCATTGCCTGCGGTGACCTCGTGGGGGCCGCTCACCGTCCTCGCGGGCAGCACATAGCCGTCGGGCACGGCGGTCTCCTTGAGGTAGTACGAGCCGAGGTCGAGCCCTTGGAACTCGCACCGGCCCCGGCCGTCCGTCGCGCACCCCCGGTCGACGAGGCTGTCCCGGCGCGCACCGGCCGTCTGGAGGCCGGGGGTGCCGTTGGTCTCGCGCCACAGCTGGAAGACGGCACCGGCCAGTGCCTTGTGCGTCTTCTTGTCCTTCTTGACGACCGTGAGCTTGCCCGTGGTGGTGGGCTCGCTCCGCGCGGTGTTGAGCGCCTCGACGGAGACGCCGTCCGACGCGCTCGCCTCGGTGAGGACCAGCGGGCCGAAGACCGCCGGGTCGGGAAGGACGTATCCGTCCGGGGCCTTCGTCTCGACCCAGTAGTACGTCCCGAGCGGGACCTCCGCCCCGCACCGGCCCGCGGCGTTCGTCGTGCACGGCGCGCCCGTCGCGGTGTCGGGGTCCGTCCCGCGCCGCTGGAGGCCGGGGGTGCCGTTGGTCTCGCGCCACAGCTGGAAGACGGCACCGGCCAGCGGCCTGCCCGTCCTCTTGTCCTTCTTCACGACCGTGACGCCGCCCTCGGTGACGACGTCCTCCTCCTTCTCGTTCGTGGCCGTGACCGACACGCCGCCGGAGGCGTTCTCCTCGGTCAGCTCCAGCGGCCCGAACACGTTCGGCGAGGGCAGCTCATAGCCGCTCGGGGCCTTGGTCTCGCGCCAGTAGTACGTGCCGAGCGGCACCGTGCGTACGCACTCGCCGGGCGCCTCGGTGACGCAGACGCCGCCGACCTTCGTGTCGGCGTCGCCGCCGCGGGTCTGCAACCCTTCGACGCCGTTGGACTCCTGCCACAGCTCGAACTCGGCGCCCGCCAGCCGCTCTCCGCCGTCCTCGTCCTTCTTGACGACCTCGACCTGGCCGGTGGTGACGTCGTCGCCGCAGTCGGGCAGGTCCCCGTCGAAGGGGTAGTTGTGGAACTCCTGGCCACCGCCGCCCGTCGCCGAACTGGTGTGGGTGAGCGAGCCGGTGGTGAAGAAGCGGCCGTTCATGCCCGGCACGCTGACCGTCGTCATCGACCCCTGGTTGCCGACCAGGACACTGCCCTGGAACTGCCCGGTGCCCTTGAAGGTGACCGAGGTGGCGTCGGGGAAGTTCCACAGCAGCCGGTTGCGCAGCTGGTTGAACGGGCTGCTGTCGTCGATGGTGCCGCTGTAGGTGTTGAGGGTGCGGGCCGCGCCGAGCACGTTGACCAGCACGGTGGCGCCGTCCGGGATCGCCGCGAAGCGGATGCCCTCCTGGCCGCCGCTGCCGCTCATCAGATCGAAGTCGACGTTGAAGACCTGGAGCGCCGAGATGCCGTCACCGGTGAACAGCGTCTCGCCGCCCGCGTGCACCACCCTGCCGGTGGGGGTGCGCGTACCGCCGTCGGGGTGCGCGTAGCACTGGCTGGCCTCCGTCAGTTCGTCCCGCAGCGGGACGTACGGATCGGCGGCGTCGGGATCCTTGCGCAGGGTGCCGACGATCCTGCCGGACGTGTCACCCGCGTGGCGCACGACACCGCCCTCGGCGAGCAGCCGCTCCCCGGCACCGACGCGCACGTCGCCTCCGGTGGTGAGCCAGTCGGAGCCCACCGGAGGCGCCACCCGGGAGCCGACGCCCGCCTCGCCGATGTTGTAGACGCTGCTGGCGCCCGCCACCTTGTCCTGGTCGAAGTCGCCGAGGACGACGACGCGCCCCTCGGCCTCCGCCGCCCGCTCACGGACGAGGAAGTCCTCGCCCACGTACATGTTGATGCCGGCGTCACGCCACCGGATCGCGCCGTTGTGGACGGGCGGATAGCCGTCGGGCGGGCAGTTGCCCGGCACACACGGTCCGAGCC
>NZ_WMBF01000031.1:0-27745 GCF_019400875.1 Streptomyces anatolicus
TCACACAAGCGAACAAGCCCCCCCGACGCCCCCTACACAGCACAAAGCCCCGGCCGCAAAAGCGACCGGGGCCTGTGAAGAGACTGGTGTCGATGACTCACGAACCCGTGGGCACGGAGTCAGTCGCCTCCGTCCACAGATCCTGCTCGGCGCGATCCGCCTGGATCTGGCGGTACACGAGGAGCCCGCCGATGGCGGCCAGTGCGACCAGGAGAAGCTTCTTCACCGCGCGACCTCGTCTTTCCTTGACGTAGGGGACTTCTGGCGCCCGACTATACACACCGATCGATATCGATCGGTGACCTGGATCCGCCCCCAACTCCGGCCCCGCAGACAGCAGTCGAAACGGACCTCGGCGCTCCACAAAACGCCCCCACGCTGTGATTTTCGCCGCCCTTACCGCTTTCTCGGGCCCTTTGGGGCCATCCGGGTGGTGTTCATCTGAACATCGGCGCCGCGCGAGCGTCGGTCCCTCACTCTCGGCCCCGCATACACATCATGAGGAAAGTACGCAAATCGCCCAACCCGAATTGAGGGGCCATGACCGGCAACAAGCCCAAGAAACTGTGGACGACGATCGTCACCGCCTTCCTCGCGCTCTTCGCCGCGCTGGGACTCACCACGACGGCCACCGCGGCCACGGCGCTACAGGAGACCACGAACGCGCGCAACGCCACGCAGTGCGCACCCACCCCGGCCATGGCAGCCCTCTGGACAGCGGCGTACGAACGGTCCTTGCCACCCACGATGAAGCAGCGCATCCGCGCCGAGGCCCACGGCGCGTCCCCCAGCTGCCGGCACCTGCCCCCCACGGACACGGAAGCCGAGGCTGAGACCGCCAACGACGAGCCGGGCCCCGCCCCAGAGCCGTAACCCGAACCGCACCGCTACGTAGAACCCCACCCACGCAGGCTCACTACTAGACCGGGCCCCGACAACGCAGAAGGCCGGTAGATCCTGAGATCTACCGGCCTTCCGACTGGCACTATGCCACTGTGGGGCTAACAGGATTTGAACCTGTGGCCTCATCCTTATCAGGGATGCGCTCTAACCAACTGAGCTATAGCCCCGCCGCGCTGCGGTGGTGTCCCGCGCGCTGACCCCTGAAGATTAGCGCACCTGCGGGCCAGTCCCAAAATCGATGGCCGCGCGGGGAGCGGAGCAAGGCGAACCGGGGCCGCAGCCCCGGTCAAGACGCCGTTACTCGTCCTCCGCCAGCGTCAGCTCGACGCCGCCCACGAAGCCCGCGGAGAGGTTGTAGATGAACGCACCGAGCGTCGCCAGCGCCGTGGCCAGGACGACGTCGATGACCGCGATGATCGCGGTGAACGTCAGGACGCGCGGCAGCGACAGGAAGGACTGCAGATCGAAGCCGTTGGACTCGTTCGAGCCCGTCGCCTCGGAGATCGTGCCGCCCACCGTCGAGAAGACGCCCATCGCGTCCATGACCATCCACAGGACGGCCGCGGCGACGATCGTGCAGATGCCGAGCGCGATGGAGAGCAGGAAGCTGACCTTCATCACCGACCACGGATCGGCCCTGGCGACCCGCAGCCGCGCCTTGCGCGTACGCGGCACCGTGCGCGCCCCCGTCCGCGGCTTGCGCACCGCGCCCGCGCCCGCCGGGGCGCCCGAGCCGCCCCCGGCGCCCTGCTGATACGCCTGCGGCGGGTGATACGGCTGGGACGCCTGCTGCTGGGTCTTGCGCTCCCCGGGCAGCGCCCCGCCGGCCGTATCGGCGTCTCGGGTGTCCGTCACAGTCCCCCCCTGGGATCCGGACTCAGAGTCCTGTGCGTCAGCGGCGGAGCCACGGGCACCGTCCTTGTCGGTAGTGCCGGACCGCTTCGCCTCGGCACCCGTGGCTCCACTCACGATGACTCACTCCTCGCGCTACTCGGCCGAGGAGTCCGTGCCCTCGTCCGTACCGACGGCCGGCTCGCCGCCGTCCGAGTCGTCGACGACGATGTCCCCGTCGACTTCCTCGGCCTCGCGCCCGGCCTCGGCGTTACGAGCGATGCCGACCACGGCATCGCGCTTGCCCAGGTTGATCAGTTGGACGCCCATGGTGTCACGGCCCGTCTCCCTGACCTCGTTGACTCGCGTACGAATCACACCACCGCCCAGCGTGATGGCGAGGATCTCGTCGGTTTCCTCGACCACCAGGGCGCCGACCAGTTCGCCGCGGTCCTCCACGATCTTGGCAGCCTTGATGCCGAGGCCACCGCGACCCTGGACGCGGTACTCGTCGACGTTGGTCCGCTTCGCGTACCCACCGTCGGTGGCGGTGAACACGAACGTACCCGGCCGGACCACATTCATCGAGAGCAGTTCGTCGCCGTCGCGGAAACTCATTCCCTTGACGCCCGAGGTGGCGCGGCCCATCGGGCGCAGCGCGTCGTCCGTCGCGGTGAACCTGATCGACTGGGCCTTCTTGCTGATGAGCAGCAGGTCGTCCTCGGCCGAGACCAGCTCGGCGCCGATCAGCTCGTCGTCCGAACCGTCGTCCTTCTCACGGAGGTTGATGGCGATGACGCCACCGGAGCGAGGCGAGTCGTAGTCCTTGAGGGAGGTCTTCTTGACCAGGCCGCCCTTGGTGGCGAGGACCAGGTACGGCACCGCTTCGTAGTCGCGGATCGCGAGGATCTCGGCGATCTGCTCGTCCGGCTGGAAGGCGAGGAGGTTCGCCACGTGCTGGCCGCGGGCGTCGCGTCCGGCGTCGGGCAGTTCGTACGCTTTGGCGCGGTAGACGCGGCCCTTGTTGGTGAAGAACAGCAGCCAGTGGTGCGTCGTCGACACGAAGAAGTGGTCGACGATGTCGTCTTCCTTGAGCTTCGTGCCGCGAACGCCCTTGCCGCCGCGCTTCTGCGAGCGGTAGTCGTCCGTCTTGGTGCGCTTGACGTAGCCGCCGCGGGTGATCGTGACGACGATGTCCTCCTCGGCGATCAGGTCCTCCATGGACATGTCGCCGTCGAAGGGCACGAGCGCCGAGCGACGGTCCTCGCCGAACTTGTCGACGATCGCCGCCAGCTCTTCGCTGATGATCTGGCGCTGCCGCGCGGGCGAGGCCAGGATCGCGTTGTACTCGTTGATCTTCGCCTGCAGCTCGTCGTGCTCGGCGACGATCTTCTGGCGCTCCAGGGCGGCGAGGCGGCGCAGCTGCATCTCGAGGATGGCGTTGGCCTGGATCTCGTCGATCGAGAGCAGGCCCATGAGGCCCTCGCGCGCGATGTCGACGGTCTGGCTGCCGCGGATGAGCGCGATGACCTCGTCGATGGCGTCCAGGGCCTTGAGCAGGCCGCGCAGGATGTGCGCCCGCTCCTCGGCCTTGCGCAGCCGGAACTTCGTACGCCGGACGATGACCTCGATCTGGTGCGTCACCCAGTGGCGGATGAACGCGTCGAGCGAGAGCGTGCGCGGCACGCCGTCGACCAGGGCCAGCATGTTGGCGCTGAAGTTCGACTGGAGGTCGGTGTGCTTGTAGAGGTTGTTCAGTACGACCTTGGCGACCGCGTCCCTCTTCAGGACGATGACCAGACGCTGGCCGGTGCGCGAGGAGGACTCGTCGCGGACGTCGGCGATGCCGCCGACCTTGCCGTCCTTGACCAGGTCGGCGATCTTCTGCGCGAGGTTGTCCGGGTTGGTCTGGTAGGGGAGTTCGGTGACCACCAGGCACTGGCGGTTCTGGATCTCCTCGACCGCGACGACCGCGCGCATCGTGATGGAGCCGCGGCCCGTGCGGTAGGCCTCCTCGATGCCCTTGCGGCCCACCACCAGGGCGCCGGTCGGGAAGTCGGGGCCCTTGATGCGCTCGATGAGCGCGTCGAGCAGCTCCTCGTGCGTGGCCTCGGGGTGCTCCAGGGCCCACTGCGCGCCCGCCGCGACCTCGCGGAGGTTGTGCGGCGGGATGTTGGTGGCCATGCCGACCGCGATGCCCGCCGAGCCGTTGATCAGCAGGTTCGGGAAGCGGGCCGGCAGGACCGTCGGCTCCTGGTTGCGGCCGTCGTAGTTGTCCGTGAAGTCGACGGTCTCCTCGTCGATGTCACGGACCATCTCCATGGCCAGCGGCGCCATCTTGCACTCGGTGTACCGCATGGCGGCCGCCGGGTCGTTGCCCGGGGAGCCGAAGTTGCCGTTGGAGTCCACCAGCGGCATCCGCATCGACCAGTGCTGGGCCAGGCGGACCAGGGCGTCGTAGATCGAGGAGTCGCCGTGCGGGTGGTACGTGCCCATGACGTCGCCGACGACGCGGGCGCACTTGTAGAAGCCCTTCTCGGGGCGGTAGCCGCCGTCGTACATCGCGTACAGGACGCGACGGTGGACGGGCTTGAGGCCGTCCCGTACGTCCGGCAGTGCGCGGGAGACGATGACGGACATCGCGTAGTCGAGGTAGGAGCGCTGCATCTCCGTCTCGAGCCCGACGGGCTCGACACGCATGCCCACACCGGGAACGGCGGGTTCCTCTTCGGGCATCACAGGGGTGTTCTCGTCGGCCATTGCTGGTCAAAGTCCTTTCGAGGTGCGGCTTGTACGGGCCGACTCAGATGTCGAGGAAGCGGACGTCCTTGGCATTGCGCTGGATGAACGAGCGCCGCGCCTCCACGTCCTCTCCCATCAGCACCGAGAAGAGGTCGTCGGCCTGTGCCGCGTCGTCCAGGGTGACCTGGCCGAGCACGCGGTGTTCCTGGTCCATCGTGGTGATGCGCAGTTCCTCGGCGTTCATCTCGCCGAGGCCCTTGAAGCGCTGGACCGAGTCGTCCCTGATGCGCTTGCCGGCCTGTCGGCCCAGCTCCACCAGGGCGTCGCGCTCGCGGTCGGAGTACGCGTACTGGAAGTCGTCCCGCGACCACTTGATCTTGTAGAGCGGCGGACGCGACAGGTAGATGTGCCCGTGCTCGACCAGCGGCCGCATGAAGCGGAAGAGGAACGTCAGGAGCAGCGTGTTGATGTGCTGACCGTCGACGTCGGCGTCCGCCATCAGGATGATCTTGTGGTAGCGGAGCTTCTCGATGTCGAAGTCCTCGTGCACACCGGTGCCGAAGGCCGAGATCAGGGCCTGGACTTCCTGGTTGTGCAGGATCTTGTCGATCCGGGCCTTCTCGACGTTCAGGATCTTGCCTCGGATGGGCAGGATCGCCTGGTACATCGGGTCGCGGCCGGACTTCGCCGAACCACCGGCGGAGTCACCCTCGACGATGAAGATCTCGCACTTCGTCGGGTCGTTCGACTGGCAGTCGGAGAGCTTGCCCGGCAGGGAAGCGGTCTCCAGGAGGCCCTTGCGGCGGGTCAGGTCGCGCGCCTTGCGGGCGGCGACGCGGGCCGTGGCGGCCTGGATGCCCTTGCGGATGATGTCCGCGGCCTCGTTCGGGTGCCGGTCGAACCAGTCCGTCAGGTGCTCGTGCACGACCTTCTGCACGAAGGTCTTCGCCTCCGTGTTGCCCAGCTTGGTCTTCGTCTGGCCCTCGAACTGGGGCTCGCCCAGCTTCACCGAGATGATCGCCGTCAGACCCTCGCGGACGTCCTCACCCGTGAGGTTGTCGTCCTTCTCGCGCAGCAGCTTCTTCTCGCGCGCGTAGCGGTTCACCAGGCCCGTCAGCGCGGCCCGGAAGCCCTCTTCGTGCGTACCGCCCTCGTGCGTGTGGATCGTGTTCGCGAAGGAGTACACACCCTCGGTGTACTGCGAGTTCCACTGCATCGCGATCTCGACCGAGAGCAGGCGCTCCTTGTCCTCGGCCTCCACGTCGATGACGGTCGGGTGGATGACCTCGCCCTTGCGGGAGTTGAGGTACTTCACGAAGTCGACGATGCCGCCTTCGTAGTGGTACGTGACCGTACGGGCCTCGGGGGCCTCGTCGTCGGTCGCCTCGGGGGAGTCCGCACCCACCGTGGCCTTCGCCGACGCGCGCTCATCGGTGAGTTTGATCGTCAAACCCTTGTTGAGGAACGCCATCTCCTGGAAACGCCGCGCCAGCGTCTCGAAGGAGTATTCGGTCGTCTCGAAGACGTCCGGGTCGGCCCAGAAGGTGACCGAGGTGCCGGTCTCACTGGTGGCCTCGTGCCGCTCGAGCGGGGCGGTGGGTACGCCGCTCTTGTACTCCTGCGTCCAGCGGTAGCCGTCGGTCTTGATGTCGACCGCGAGCTTGGTGGAGAGCGCGTTCACCACGGAGACACCGACGCCGTGCAGACCACCGGAGACGGCGTAGCCGCCGCCGCCGAACTTGCCGCCCGCGTGCAGCACGGTGAGCACGACCTCGACGGCCGGCTTCTTCTCGACGGGGTGGATGCCCACCGGGATGCCACGGCCGTTGTCGACGACGCGCACGCCGCCGTCGGCGAGGATCGTGACGTCGATCGCGTCCGCGTGGCCGGCGAGGGCCTCGTCCACGGAGTTGTCCACGACCTCCTGCACCAGGTGGTGCAGGCCGCGCTCACCGGTCGAACCGATGTACATGCCGGGTCGCTTGCGGACCGCGTCCAGACCCTCGAGGACGGTGATCGCGCTGGCGTCGTACGAGGGCGGGGCCTCGACGTTCTCGCCGGCGGCGGTGGACGGGATGTTCTCGTTGGGGTTGCCGGAATCGGCCACGAAGCGCCCTTTCTGGCACAGCACAAGCCAAGCTCCCGGCGGTGGCCGGAGCGGCTGCGTCGTTCAGCGATAGTCAGCGTTGCTCGGTGCGTCCCACAAGTGGGGCGGGATTAGCTTCCAGTCTACCGGTAGCACTGACATTGATGGGGGCTTGCCGGTACCTGAGTCCTCATGTGCCGCCCTGAACCGGACTCGGCCGACTCCCCATATGCGGAGCGGGGCTCCAGAGGGCTCACAGCGGCACTCAGCGCTTCGGGACGTCAACCGCCAGCTACGGTCGGCGGCGCCCTCAGCCGTAGGTGTCGCCGGGGCCCGTGCTGCCCGGGGCGCGCAGGGGCCCGAAGCGCTGTGCGGGGCCGTTGGGGCCGAGGACCTTGAGGAGGCGCACGGTGCCGTGGCCCAGGTCCTCGTTAAGGCGCGCCACCAGCTGCGGGGCCATGAGGCGCAGCTGGGTGGCCCAGGCCGTCGAGTCGCACTGCACGGTCAGGACGCGCTCGTCCTCGTCGTACTTCTGCGGGACGCAGTGCTTGGCCAGGTCGTCACCGACGATCTGCGGCCAGCGGCCCATCACCCCGCCGACCGCCGCCGGGGTCTCCCAGCCGCGCTCGGTGATCAGCCGGTTGATCGCGGAGCCGAGCGGCAGCGGATCGCGCCCGTCCGCCCGCGCCCCGGAGCGCAGCCCGCCGCGGCGGGCCTGCTTCTTCTGCTGCGCCGCGTCCCCACGCGCGCGTGCCTGTTCCTTCGCGGCCCGCAGGGCGACCCGGGCCAGGTCGACGCCGGAGGGCTCGGGCGTCTTCTGCGCCGCCCCCTCGGGGTCCCCCTTGCCGGGCTTCTCGTCGCTCATACGCGGTCCACCGCGCCCTCCGCCACCGCGTACCGCGCACCGGCGAGCACGCCCGGCACGTCGTCGTCCACCGCCGCCGTGACCAGCACCTGCTCGCCCGGGGCCACCAGCTCCGCCAGCCGCTCCCTGCGGCGCGCGTCGAGCTCCGCGAACACGTCGTCGAGGACGAGCACCGGTTCGTTGCCCTCGGCCCTGAGCAGGTCGTACGAGGCGAGGCGCAGCGCCAGGGCGTACGACCAGGACTCGCCGTGGCTCGCGTAGCCCTTCGCCGGGAGCTGGCCCAGCTTGAGCAGCAGGTCGTCGCGGTGCGGTCCGACCAGGGTGACGCCCCGCTCGATCTCCTGTTTGCGGGCCTCTTCGAGGGCGGCGGTCAGCTGCTCGTACAGCGCCTCGCGCGTGTGGCCGTCGCCGGGCGCGGACGGCTTGTACTCCAGTGCGAGTGGCCCGCCGCCGGGCGCCAGCTGCTCGTACGCCTTGTCGGCCAGTGGCTGGAGCGCCGAGATCAGGTCGAGCCGCTGCGCGAGCAGCTCGGCGCCCGCGCGCGCGAGGTGCTGGTCCCAGACGTCGAGGGTGGACAGGTCCATGGAGCGCCCGCCGTGGCGCCGGGCGAGCGCGGCCGACTTCAGGAGGGTGTTGCGCTGCTTCAGGACGCGGTCGTAGTCGGACCGGACGCCCGCCATCCGCGGGGAGCGCGCGGTGATCAGCTCGTCGAGGAAGCGGCGCCGCTCACCGGGGTCGCCCTTGATCAGCGCGAGGTCCTCGGGTGCGAAGAGCACCGTGCGTACGATCCCCAGGACGTCCCGGGGTCTGACCTGCGAGGACCGGTTGACGCGGGCACGGTTGGCCTTGCCAGGGTTGAGTTCCAGCTCGATCAGCTGCTGCCGCTCGCCCTGGCGGACGTTGGCCCTGATGACGGCCCGCTCGGCGCCCATGCGCACCAGGGGGGCGTCCGAGGAGACCCGGTGGCTGCCGAGGGTGGCGAGATAGCCGACGGCCTCGACGAGGTTGGTCTTGCCCTGGCCGTTGGGCCCCACGAACGCGGTGACGCCCGGGTCGAGAGGGACCTCGACCCGGGCGTACGACCGGAAGTCGGCCAGCGACAGATGCGTGACGTGCATGGTGTGCGCCGACCTCCCCCGGCAAGCCCGTGCGCGACGCACAGGCTGTGGATTACTTCTTCTCTACCGCGTGGCCGCCGAACTGGTTGCGCAGCGCGGCGATCATCTTCATCTGCGGCGAGTCGTCCTGCCGCGAGGCGAAGCGGGCGAAGAGGGACGCGGTGATCGCCGGCAGCGGCACGGCGTTGTCGATGGCCGCCTCGACGGTCCAGCGGCCTTCGCCGGAGTCCTGGGCGAAGCCGCGCAGGCCCTCCAGGTGCTCGTCGTCGTCCAGGGCGTTGACCGCGAGGTCGAGCAGCCAGGAACGGATGACCGTGCCCTCCTGCCAGGAGCGGAAGACCTCACGGACGTCCGTGACCGAGTCGACCTTCTCCAGCAGCTCCCAGCCCTCGGCGTAGGCCTGCATCATCGCGTACTCGATGCCGTTGTGGACCATCTTCGCGAAGTGCCCCGCGCCGACCTTGCCCGCGTGCACCGAGCCGAAGTCGCCCTCGGGCTTCAGCGCGTCGAAGACGGGCTGGACCTTGGCGACGTTCTCCTTGTCGCCGCCGTACATCAGCGCGTAGCCGTTCTCCAGGCCCCAGACGCCGCCGGAGACGCCGCAGTCGACGAAGCCGATGCCCTTGGCCTTCAGCTCCTCGGCGTGCTTCTCGTCGTCCGTCCAGCGGGAGTTGCCGCCGTCGACGACGACGTCACCGGGCTCGAGCAGCTCGGACAGCTCGTCGATGGTCGACTGGGTCGCGGCTCCGGCCGGGACCATCACCCACACCACCCGCGGGCCCTTGAGCTTGCCCACAAGCTCTTCCAGGCTGTGGACATCGGCGAGGTCCGGGTTGCGGTCGTATCCGATGACGGTGTGACCTGCGCGGCGGATGCGCTCGCGCATGTTGCCGCCCATCTTGCCGAGGCCGACGAGACCGAGCTCCATCAGAGAGGTTCCTTCACTAGCGACGTGGCGTTACGGCACTTTCGTACCTGCGTCCGAGCCTACGCCCGGACGCACGCACACACCTGTGGGCTCAGCCGCTCAGACGTACCGGCATGATCAGGTACTTGTAGGCGTCGTCCGCCTCGGCGTCCACGGCCGGCCTGCCGCTCAGCAGCGCGGGCTTCGTGGAGGTCGTGAACGACAGCTGGGCGACCGGGGAGTCGATCGCGCTCAGACCGTCGAGCAGGAACGTCGGGTTGAACGCGATGGAGATGTCGTCGCCGTCGAGCTGGGCGTCGACCCTCTCCACAGCCTGTGCGTCGTCGCTGGAACCGGCCTCCAGGATCAGCACGCCCTGCTCGAAGCTGAGGCGCACCGGGGTGTTCCGCTCGGCGACCAGGGCCACGCGCTTGACGGCCTCCACGAAGGGGGCGGTCTCGATCACGGCGACCGAGTTGAACTCGGTCGGGAACAGCGTGCGGTACTTCGGCAGGTCGCCTTCGAGCAGACGTGTCGTCGTACGCCGTCCGGCGCCCTCGAAACCGATAAGACCCTCGCCCGCGCCCGAGCCGGACAGCGCCAGGGTGACCGTGTCGCCGCTCGTGAGGGCCTTGGCGGTGTCCAGGAGCGTCTTGGCGGGCACCAGGGCGACCGCGGACGCCTCGGGGTTCTCCGGCTTCCACAGGAACTCGCGGACCGCGAAGCGGTAGCGGTCGGTGGAGGCCAGGGTGACCGTGTCGCCCTCGATCTCGATGCGCACACCGGTCAGCACGGGCAGCGTGTCGTCACGGCCCGCGGCGATGGCGACCTGGGCGGCGGCGGAGGCGAAGACCTCACCGGGGACGGTGCCCGTGGCGGTCGGCATCTGCGGCAGCGCGGGGTACTCCTCCACGGGAAGGGTGTGGAGGGTGAAGCGCGAGGAGCCGCAGACCACCGTCGCCCGTACACCGTCTGTGGAGATCTCCACCGGGCGGTTGGGGAGCGCGCGGCAGATGTCCGCGAGCAGCCGGCCGGAGACGAGGACCGTGCCTTCCTCGTCCACCTCGGCGTCGACCGAGACGCGTGCCGAGACCTCGTAGTCGAAGCTCGACAGGCTCAGCGCGCCTTCCTCGGCCTTCAGCAGGAGGCCTGCGAGGACGGGCGCAGGCGGCCGGGCCGGGAGGCTGCGCGCCGCCCAGGCCACCGCCTCCGCGAGTACGTCGCGTTCAACCCGGATCTTCACCGTAAGCCGCCCTCCTGCTGTTGCTGGCTGCTCTCGCCCGCTGGGCCTGTGGCCCTCGTCGTCTGACTCGGTGTCTCTCAGCCATGCCGTGGGAAGGACACCGGGGTCCAGTCTGACGCACGGCACTGACAGTCGGTGCCCGTCGGGGTCAAGTCGTGGCGAGCGGCGTCGGAGGCCCGGAGCGCGAGTTGTGCACAGGACCCACTTCCAAACGATTTCCCCGGACTCTCTAGTTGGGAGTAGTAGTAGGGCCTGTGGAAACGGTGGATAACCGTGAATGCGCTGGTCAGCACGGGTTTTTTATCCACTGCGCCTGTGGGCGGAGCCGGTGGACAACCGGGTGTTTCTGTGGACGGCGAAAAGTTCTGCACACCCCGTGCACAGGCAGGGGCCACTTCTCCCCAGCGCTGTCCCCAGCTTTACCCAGCTTCCCCACAGGCCAACCGACCACCTTGGTGTGACGCCTTTCACTCGACCCGGTGAGGGGGCGCGTCACGTTGCCGAACAGTGGACAGCCGTGTGGAGAAGCTGGGGAAAGCTGGGGACAACACGCCTGAGCCTGTGGGCCGCCGGTGGACAACGCCGTGCACACCCTGTGGACAAGATTTTCATCCACACCCTGTGGACAGTCTTCGTCCACGAATCCACAACCAGCTGACCTGGCCTGATGATCTCTCAGCAGCGTCCCCTGTGGACAGCGTCTGGACAACTTTCCAGTCCCCAGGGTGTGGACGCGAAAAAGTTCGAACATCTGTGGAGAACCCTCGTCTGAACAGGGGAAATCGAACAGCGGAAGCCTGTTGTACGAGAGGCCTGTGCGGTCGGGCGGGGGTCCTGCGCGGTCGTACGAGGGCCTGAAGCGGTCGGAACGGGGCTCCACGCGTGCGTGGGCGACGAAAAAGGGCGCCCCGGGAGTGGTCCCAGGGCGCCCTCGGCGACGTATCGCGGCGGCTGTCAGCCGTTCTTGATGCGGTTGGTCAGCTCGGTGACCTGGTTGTAGATGGAGCGCCGCTCGGCCATCAGCGCGCGGATCTTGCGGTCCGCGTGCATGACCGTCGTGTGGTCGCGGCCGCCGAACTGCGCCCCGATCTTCGGCAGGGAGAGGTCGGTCAGTTCGCGGCACAGATACATGGCGATCTGGCGCGCCGTCACCAGGACGCGGCTGCGCGAGGATCCGCACAGGTCGTCCACCGTCAGCCCGAAGTAGTCGGCGGTCGCGGCCATGATGGCCGTCGCCGTGATCTCCGGCGCCGCGTCCTCACCGCCCGGGATCAGGTCCTTGAGGACGATCTCGGTGAGCCCCAGGTCCACGGGCTGCCGATTCAGCGATGCGAACGCCGTGACCCGGATCAGCGCGCCCTCCAGCTCACGGATGTTCCGCGAGATCCGCGAGGCGATGAACTCGAGCACCTCCGGAGGGGCGTTCAGCTGCTCCTGCACCGCCTTCTTACGGAGGATGGCGATACGCGTCTCGAGCTCGGGCGGCTGGACGTCGGTGATCAGCCCCCACTCGAAGCGGTTGCGCAACCGGTCCTCCAGGGTGACCAGCTGCTTGGGCGGCCGGTCACTGGAGAGCACGATCTGCTTGTTCGCGTTGTGGAGCGTATTGAAGGTGTGGAAGAACTCCTCCTGCGTCGACTCCTTGTCCGCGAGGAACTGGATGTCGTCGACGAGCAGGATGTCCATCTCGCGGTAGCGCTTGCGGAAGCTGTCGCCCTTGCCGTCGCGGATGGAGTTGATGAACTCGTTGGTGAACTCCTCCGAGCTGACGTACCGCACGCGCGTGCCGGGGTACAGGCTGCGGGCGTAGTGCCCGATCGCGTGCAGCAGGTGCGTCTTGCCCAGGCCGGACTCCCCATAGATGAAGAGGGGGTTGTAGGCCTTCGCGGGCGCCTCGGCGACGGCGACCGCGGCCGCGTGCGCGAAGCGGTTGGACGCGCCGATGACGAAGGTGTCGAAGAGGTACTTGGGATTGAGCCGTGCGGTCGGCTCGCCGGGGCCCGTCGCGGGCGCCGGCTGCGCGGCGAGCGGGCCGGGGGCGCCGCTCGAGGAGGTGGGGCCCACCGGGCCGCCCCGGTGCACGCCGTGGCCGCCGTGCCCGGCACCGCCCCGGTGGTCGCGAGGGTCGCGGTGGTCACGCGGGTCACGGTGATCGCGGTGGTCACGGTGATCACCGGACGAGTCGGGCATGTCGTGGCGCTCACGCCGGTCCTGCTGGTCGGAGCGCTGCTGCTCGTACGACGAACGGTCCTGAGGCGGCTGCGAGCGGTAGTCGTGCTGCGGCTGCTGGACCGGGTTCGCGTACGGATCGCGGTCGGGGAAGCCGAGCCGCTGCTGCTGCCAGCCGTAGTCGTCCTGCGGCTGGGGCCACGCGCCGGGGCCCGGGCGCTGGTAGTCCGGGTAGGCGGGGCGCGCGCTGGGCATCTGGTCGGACCGGGAGCCCGACTGGTGCTCGTCCGAGGGGCGGCGCCCGTAGCCGTCGTACGAGTCGCGTCCCTGACCGGAGCCGGAGGGCAGCTCGGGCTCCTCATAGCGCTGCTGGTGCGACTGCTGCTGGCCCTGCTGGTGCTGGACCGGCGGCGCGAGCGGGCCCCCGGGTTCGCCCACCGAGTCGTCCACCGTGATGGCGATGCGGATCGGGCGGCCGCACTCGCGGCTCAGGGTCTCGCTGACCACGGGCGCCAGGCGGCCTTCCAGTACGCCCTTGGCGAATTCGTTCGGGACGGCGAGCAGCGCGGTGTCGGCGACCAGCGCCAACGGCTGGCAGCTCCTGAGCCACCGCTCGTCCTTCGCCTCTACGCCCTGACCTCGCCCCTCACCCAGCAGATGTTCCAGAACTCGTGGCCACACTGCGGCAAGATCGGCAGGTACATCAGCCACAGGGCACGCTCTCTCACGGGGTCCCACGAAGGTGTGGTTCTTGGGACGGAAATCGGGATGGGGAGGGGGAAGGGAACGAATCGGAGTTCAGCCAAGGTAGTCAGGGCGACGGCTGCGGTTCAAGTTGTTGTCCACAGGCTGTGCACAGTGTCTCGCTCCAGCGGTCGGTTTGACCGGATGGCGTAGCCCCGCGTACCGTGACCAGGTCGAGTTGTCGATGGCTGCTGCCGCCTGCCTCCGATGGGCAAAGATCACGATCTGTGATTGTGAAGCGGTGCACTCGGTGCGTATTCGCGAGCTTCTCGTGGGCGCACGGTGACAGCCAGGCGATGTCCCGCCACCACACGATCATTTCTGGAGCCCCCGAGTGAGCAAGCGCACCTTCCAGCCGAACAACCGCCGTCGCGCCAAGACCCACGGCTTCCGCCTGCGGATGCGCACCCGCGCCGGCCGCGCGATCCTCGCCAACCGTCGTGGCAAGGGTCGCGCCAGCCTGTCCGCCTGATCTCAGTCAGGTCATGACGTCGTGCTGCCTACCGAGCATCGGCTGAGGCGGCGCGAAGACTTCGCGACCGCGGTACGCCGAGGACGCCGGGCTGGACGCCCGCTTCTCGTCGTCCATCTACGTAGCGGTGCAACGGACCCGCACGTGCCTGGGGAGAGCCTTCCCCCGACACGTGCGGGTTTCGTTGTCAGCAAGGCCGTGGGTGGAGCAGTCGTACGCAACAAGGTGAAGCGCAGGCTTCGCCACCTCATGCGCGACCGGCTGGCCTCGGTGCCCCCCGGTAGCCTGGTAGTCGTACGAGCGCTGCCCGGAGCGGGTGACGCCGACCATGCACAGCTGGCCCGAGACCTGGATGCCGCCTTGCAGCGGTTGCTGGGAGGGGGCGCGCGATGAAGTACCCGCTGTTGGCCCTGATCAAGCTGTACCAGTGGACGATCAGTCCGCTGCTGGGCCCGGTGTGCAAGTACTACCCATCGTGTTCCCGCTACGGCTACCTGGCCATCGACCGGCACGGTGCGCTCAAGGGAACGGCGCTCACCGCCTGGCGCATCCTGCGGTGCAACCCGTGGTCGCTCGGTGGTGTCGACCATGTTCCGCCGCGCAAGCGTCCGCGGTGGCACGAGATGCTGCGCGCCGCCTGGCGCGAACGCAAGGGCGGGCCCTCCGCCGCAGGCGCGCCGACCGGGGCTCCTCCCCCGAGCACGGCTGCCGAGACCGAGACCCCGTCCCATGCTCAAGGAGCCTGATTAGTGGACACGATTGCCAGTCTCTTCAGCTTTATCACCACACCAGTTTCGTGGGTCATCGTCCAGTTCCACTCGGTGTACGGGAAGATCTTCGGCCCCGACACGGGCTGGGCCTGGGGCCTGTCCATCGTGTCCCTGGTGATCCTGATCCGTATCTGCCTGATCCCGCTCTTCGTGAAGCAGATCAAGGCCACTCGGGCCATGCAGACGCTGCAGCCCGAGATGAAGAAGATCCAGGAGCGCTACAAGAGCGACAAGCAGCGCCAGTCCGAAGAGATGATGAAGCTGTACAAGGAGTCGGGTACCAACCCGCTCTCCTCGTGCCTTCCCATCCTGGCGCAGTCGCCCTTCTTCTTCGCCCTCTACCACGTGCTGAACGGCATCGCGACGGGCAAGGAAATCGGGGTCATCGACGGGCCTCTCCTGGAGAGCGCGCGTAAGGCGCACATCTTCGGCGCCCCGCTGGCCGCGAAGTTCACGGACGGCGCGGACAAGGTCGCCTCGCTCGGCGCCTCCCTCACGGACGTCCGTGTCATCACCGCGGTCATGATCATCCTGATGTCGGCGTCGCAGTTCTTCACGCAGCGCCAGCTGATGACGAAGAACGTGGACACGACGGTCAAGACGCCGTTCATGCAGCAGCAGAAGATGCTGATGTACGTCTTCCCGATCATGTTCGCCGTCTTCGGCATCAACTTCCCCGTCGGTGTCCTCGTCTACTGGCTGACCACCAACGTGTGGACCATGGGCCAGCAGATGTTCGTGATCCGCAGGAACCCGACGCCGGGCTCCAAGGCGCAGGCCGCCTACCTGGAGCGCCTGCAGAAGCAGGTCACGCACCACAAGAAGGTGCGCGGGCGCGGCAACGCGAACGTCATCAAGGCGATCGTCGCCAAGGGCCGGGACCGCAACGAGTTCGAGCGTAAGTTCATCAACGGCCTCACCAAGGCGGGCCTCGCGGCCCAGGCCGACGGCACCGTGGTGGAGAGCGAGACCGTCGCCACGGCGACCGAGGACGGGGCCACGGCCGCCGGCGCCCCGCGGCGCCAGCAGCCCAAGCGGCAGAGCAAGGCCAAGCGCCAGTCCGCCATCGCGCAGGCCGCCGCCAAGGCCGAGGGCGAAGAGGAACCCAAGACGTCGCTGGAGAAGGCTCAGGACCAGCCTGAGGACGCCACCCCCAAGGCCAAGCCGACGGGCGGCAGCACCACGGGCAACAAGCCCGGCTCCGGAACGCGCAGCAAAGCCAAGTCGGGACAGCAGCGCAAGGGCCAGCAGCGGCCCAAGCACCCGTCCTCCAAGAAGTAGAAGGAGTCCATCCCGTGACGGAAGGCACCACCTCCGCCGCAGTTGAGGCCGGCGACACTCTCACCCGCCTCGAGCAGGAGGGCGAGATCGCGGCGGACTACCTCGAGGGTCTGCTGGACATCGCCGACCTCGACGGCGACATCGACATGGACGTCGAGGCCGACCGGGCCGCTGTCTCGATCGTCAGCGACACCGCGAGCCGTGACCTGCAGAAGCTGGTCGGCCGGGACGGCGAGGTCCTGGAGGCGCTCCAGGAGCTCACGCGTCTCGCCGTGCACCGCGAGACCGGTGACCGCAGCCGCCTGATGTTGGACATCGCGGGCTACCGCGCCAAGAAGCGCGAGGAGCTCTCGGAGATCGGCGCCAAGGCCGCGGCCGAGGTCCGGAGCTCCGGTGAGCCGGCCAAGCTCCAGCCGATGACGCCGTTCGAGCGCAAGGTCGTGCATGATGCGGTCAAGGCCGCCGGTCTGCGCAGTGAGTCCGAGGGCGAGGAGCCGCAGCGCTTCGTCGTCGTACTCCCCGCCTGAGCGGTACCGCGTATCTCCCGGCCCCGTCTGTTCACAGGCGGGGCCGGTCTTTGTCAGCCTGATAGTCAGCCACCCCAGTGCGGTACGGAAGGACGGTCCCCGTGACGGAGGATGCGGAGCAGCTCCCCCCGGCGCCTGAAGAGGCCCGGGCGGTATTCGGCGATCGCTTCACGGACGCGGTCCGGTACGCGGAGCTGCTCGCCGATGCGGGAGTGCGGCGAGGCCTCATCGGCCCTCGGGAGGTGCCCCGGCTCTGGGAGCGGCATCTGCTGAACTGCGCGGTGCTGTCCGAGGTCGTGCCCGAGGGCGTCACGGTGTGCGACGTCGGCTCCGGTGCCGGCCTGCCGGGCATCCCGCTGGCCCTCGTCCGCCCGGACCTGAAGATCACGCTCCTTGAGCCCCTGCTGCGGCGCACGAACTTCCTCACCGAGGTCGTCGAGCTGCTCGGCCTCGACCACGTGACGGTCGTGCGGGGCCGCGCCGAGGAGGTCCTCGGGAAGCTGCCCCCGGTCCATGTGGTGACCGCACGGGCCGTGGCGCCGCTGGACCGCCTCGCGGCCTGGGGCGTCCCGCTGCTGCGTCCTTACGGGGAGATGCTTCTCCTCAAGGGCGACACCGCCGAGGAAGAGGTCAAGGCTGCCGGATCCGCGCTGAGCAAGCTCGGTGCGGTGGGCACCTCGGTTCTGCATGTCGGTGAGGGTGTGGTGGATCCGCTCTCCACCGTCGTGCGTGTCGAGGTCGGGGAGAGCCCGGGCGGTGTGCGCTTCGCCGCGAAGCGGGCCAAGGCCGCGCGCACGGGCCGCACGCGGCGCCGCCGCGGCTGACCTTTCGGCTGCCTGGGTGCGCCGGGCGCTGCCTGCCTGCTTTGACAGCGGGCGGACTGTACTCCACAAAACCTGCCAAACGTACGCATACCGGGGTGTCGCGCCAGCGGCACCCCGGCTGCCGTGCATCGTGTTTCACGTGAAACGTCGCTCACTGCTGCATGGCATCATCAATCGCGGCCGCGCTGCGGAACCTCGCGACCGTCGGCCCCTCGGTTCCCTCGATAAGGGCACGGAGTTGTCCACAGAGGGGGATTCGTCCACAGAAGACCGGGCCTCGCTGGTTCATGACCCTCAAAGCATGGGAGGCTCTGTTCATTGCGAGCCTGATGTCGAGGAGAGTGAATCGTTGCGGTCCGACGCCAACATCGCGGGACCGATGACCGATCCGGTCCCCGGTCCCCGTACCGAATCGGCGGGGGAGGATGTTTCACGTGAAACACCGACCCCGATGGACGACACACCCATCGGTCGTGCTGCCCAACTGGCGGTGGAAGCACTGGGCCGCGCGGGCGAAGGCCTGCCACGCCCCGAGCAGACCCGCGTCATGGTGGTCGCCAACCAGAAGGGTGGGGTGGGCAAGACGACGACGACCGTCAACCTCGCCGCCTCGCTCGCTCTGCACGGCGCACGCGTCCTGGTGATCGACCTCGACCCGCAGGGCAACGCCTCCACCGCTCTCGGCATCGACCACCACGCCGAAGTGCCGTCCATCTATGACGTCCTGGTGGACAGCAAGCCGCTCTCCGACGTCGTCCAGCCGGTGACGGATGTCGAGGGTCTCTTCTGTGCCCCGGCCACGATCGATCTCGCCGGTGCGGAGATCGAGCTGGTGTCGCTGGTGGCACGGGAGAGCCGGCTGCAGCGGGCCATCCAGGCCTACGAGCAGCCGCTGGACTACATCCTCATCGACTGCCCGCCGTCCCTGGGACTGCTGACGGTCAACGCCCTGGTGGCCGGTGCGGAGGTGCTGATCCCCATTCAGTGCGAGTACTACGCACTGGAAGGACTCGGCCAGCTCCTGCGCAACGTCGACCTCGTACGGGGTCACCTCAACCCGAACCTGCACGTCTCGACGATCCTGCTCACCATGTACGACGGCAGGACCCGGCTCGCCTCCCAGGTGGCGGACGAGGTGCGCAGCCACTTCGGCGGCGAGGTCCTGCGGACCAGCATTCCGCGCTCGGTCCGCATCTCGGAGGCGCCGAGCTACGGCCAGACGGTGCTCACCTATGACCCGGGCTCAAGTGGCGCCCTCTCCTACTTCGAAGCGGCACGCGAGATCGCGCTGCGCGGAGTCGGGGTGCGCTACGACGTCCAACACGCCCACACGGGCGCTCAGAACGACCAGCACAGCACGACGGAGGGGATGCAGTGAGCGAGCGACGGAGAGGACTGGGGCGGGGCCTCGGCGCCTTGATCCCTGCGGCCCCGACAGAGAAGCAGGTGCCGCAGCGCGCGGCGGGAGCCTCGACCTCTCCCTCGGCTGTGCCCGTGCTCACCGCCGAGCGGGGGGTGGCCGCCGCGAAGGTGACGGCACTCCCGCAGAGCCCTGTTTCACGTGAAACGGTGGAGCCGGAACAGCAGTCGGTGGAGGTACCGGAGAACGCGCCGGTGGCCGGCGCCCACTTCGCCGAGTTGCCGCTCGACTTCATCTCGCCCAACCCGCGGCAGCCGCGTGAGGTCTTCGACGAGGACGCCCTCGCGGAGCTGGTCACCTCCATCAAGGAGGTCGGGCTTCTCCAGCCGGTCGTCGTACGGCAGCTGGGTCCCGCGCGCTACGAACTCATCATGGGCGAGCGGCGCTGGCGGGCCTGCCGTGAGGCGGGCCTGGAGCGCATCCCGGCGATCGTGCGGGCCACGGACGACGACAAGCTCCTTCTGGACGCGCTGCTGGAGAACCTGCACCGCGCCCAGCTGAACCCGCTGGAAGAGGCCGCCGCCTACGACCAGTTGCTCAAGGACTTCAACTGCACGCACGACCAGCTGGCGGACCGCATCGGCCGCTCCCGCCCGCAGGTCTCCAACACGCTGCGCCTGCTGAAGCTCTCGCCGGCCGTGCAGCGCAGGGTGGCCGCCGGGGTTCTCTCCGCGGGGCACGCCCGGGCGCTGCTCTCCGTCGAGGATTCGGAGGAGCAGGACCGGCTGGCTCACCGGATCGTGGCCGAAGGTCTTTCGGTGCGTGCCGTCGAGGAGATCGTGACCCTCATGGGGTCGCGGCCGCAGAGCACTCCGAAGGCCAAGGGGCCGCGCGCGGGCGCCCGGCTCTCGCCGGCTCTGAGCAGCCTCGCCACCCGGCTCTCCGACCGGTTCGAGACCCGGGTGCGGGTGGATCTGGGCCAGAAGAAGGGCAAGATCGTCGTCGACTTCGCCTCTCTGGAGGACCTGGAGCGCATCCTCAGCACGCTGGCTCCGGGCGAGGGCCCGGTCCTTCAGAACGGGCAGGCCGAGGACGACCTGGAAGACACCTCTGAGGACTCCTCTGGGGACGGCAAGGCCTGAGCCAACAGAGCTGATCCCGCGAGAGCGGGCCGTGTCCGGTCTGTACCGGAACACGGCCCGCTCTTTGCTTTCCTACGGTATCGATGGAATCACTTCGTGGATACGATGCGATGGGGTTTGGCGCATCCACTGACGGCACCTCATTGGGGAGGCGGGGGCCATGCGATCGATGAGCCGCACCGGACTGATGACCGCAGGCCTGGGGCTGGGAGCGGTCGGCGGGTTCGTCGGCAGCCTGCTCCGGGAACGCAGTGCTCTGACAGCCGCCCGCTGCGCGGCGGGCGAGGAAAGTGAGGAACCGCCTTCATGGGGCGTCGGCTCGTACCGCTCACGCTGGACAACCTCCCGGACCTCCCCGAACGCTGCCATTCGTGCGTCTTCTGGGAGCTGGACCCGGTCAGCGGCCAAGCCGCGGTAAAGGCGGGGACTCCAGAGCTGGAGAAGGAGGCGTGGATCTCCGCGGTCCTGCTGGAGTGGGGGTCGTGCGGCCGGGTCGTGTACGTCGACGATGTGCCGGTGGGCTTTGTGCTCTACGCGCCCCCCGCGTATGTTCCGCGCTCCACCGCGTTCCCCACGAGCCCGGTCTCCCCGGACGCCGTTCAGCTCATGACGGCGTGGATCATGCCCGAGTATCAGGGCCAAGGCCTCGGCAGGGTGATCGTCCAGACGGTGGCCAAGGATCTGCTGCGCCGAGGATTCAAGGCGATCGAGGCCTTCGGGGACGCGCGGTGGGAGAAGCCGGCGTGTCTCCTGCCCGCGGATCACCTGCTGGCGGTGGGCTTCAAGACGGTCCGCCCGCACCCCACTTACCCGCGGCTGAGGCTGGAGCTGCGGACGACGCTCTCCTGGAAGGAAGACGTCGAGTTGGCGCTCGACCGCCTGCTGGGCGCGGTGCAGAAGGAGCCCGTGCTCCGACCGCTCTGACGCCGGACAGAAGAATGGACCAGCCCCCAGGAGGGACTGGTCCATTCGTGTTTCACGTGAAACATCGTGCGTCGCGTGAAACGGCGTCGCTGACTACTCGGCGATGAAGTCCTCGAGGTCGCGGACGATCGCGGCCTTCGGCTTGGCGCCGACGATCGTCTTGGCCACCTCGCCGCCCTGGTACACGTTCAGGGTCGGGATGGACATCACGCCGTACTTCGCGGCTGTGCCCGGGTTCTCGTCGATGTTGAGCTTGACGATCTCGATCTTGTCGCCGTGCTCGGCGGCGATCGCCTCGAGCGACGGGGCGATCTGGCGGCACGGGCCGCACCAGTCGGCCCAGAAGTCCACCAGTACGGGCTTGTCGCTCTTGAGGACGTCCTCCTCGAAGGAGTCGTCGGTCACGTTCTTCAGGGTGCCGGCCACGGCAGTCTCCTTAACTTGGTGCGGTGGGGAAGATGGGGGGTCAGGCGGTGGCAGCCGTCGCGGACTCGCTGTCGGCGAGGGCGGCGAGGAAACGCTCGGCGTCGAGGGCGGCGGAGCAGCCGGTGCCGGCCGCCGTGATCGCCTGGCGGTACGTGTGGTCGACGACGTCACCGGCGCCGAAGACACCGGTCAGGTTCGTGCGGGTCGAGGGCGCCTCGACCTTCAAGTAGCCCTCGTCATCCAGCTCGAGCTGACCCTTGAACAGCTCCGTGCGCGGGTCGTGGCCGATCGCGATGAACAGGCCGGTCACCGGCAGCTCGGACGTCTCACCCGTCTTCAGGTTCCGCAGCGTCAGGCCGGAGAGCTTCTGCTCGCCCTTGATCTCGGCGACCTCGCTGTCCCAGACGAACTTGATCTTCGGGTCGGCGAAGGCGCGCTCCTGCATCGCCTTGGAGGCGCGCAGGCTGTCGCGGCGGTGCACGATCGTCACGGACTTGGCGAAGCGCGACAGGAAGGTGGCCTCCTCCATCGCGGTGTCGCCGCCGCCGATCACGGCGATGTCCTGGTCCTTGAAGAAGAAGCCGTCGCAGGTGGCGCACCAGGAGACGCCGCGCCCGGAGAGGGCGTCCTCGTTCGGCAGGCCGAGCTTGCGGTGCTGGGAGCCGGTCGTGACGATGACGGCCTTCGCACGGTGCACCGTGCCCGCGGTGTCCGTCACGGTCTTGATCTCACCACTGAGGTCGACGGCGACCACGTCGTCGGGGACCAGTTCGGCGCCGAAGCGCTCGGCCTGGGCGCGCATGTTGTCCATGAGCTCGGGGCCCATGACGCCGTCCTGGAAGCCGGGGAAGTTCTCCACCTCGGTGGTGTTCATCAGCGCACCGCCTGCGGTGACGGCGCCCTCGAACACCAGCGGCTTCAGCGACGCGCGCGCGGTGTAGAGCGCCGCCGTGTAGCCGGCGGGCCCGGAGCCGATGATGATCACGTTACGGACGTCGGTCACGGCTTGATTCCTCGTCTCTGGGGACTGCTGCGTACTGCTGGTGG
The DNA here is from genome assembly GCF_019400875.1 of Streptomyces anatolicus. Classification (NCBI taxonomy): domain Bacteria; kingdom Bacillati; phylum Actinomycetota; class Actinomycetes; order Kitasatosporales; family Streptomycetaceae; genus Streptomyces; species Streptomyces anatolicus. The sequence goes on from NZ_WMBF01000031.1 coordinate 22,382, forward strand.
GTGCCTGTATCAGGACTACTCACCCCACCCAACGGATCCTACGGGGCGTGCATTCCCCGACGGGCCCGCGCGTACGGAAGCGTGTCAGCCCTGAGGGTAGGAATGCGTCAGCAGAACCTTGCCCACGCGCGGTGAGGACTTGCCCACACAGGTGGCGTCGATGATGTAAGCGGACACCTGACCGGCGTCGGAATCGTGCGGCACCACGACGAGGTAGGCGCGCTTGCCCTCGTACGAGCCCTGCTCGGCGGCGAGCGGGGTCCTGGAGCCGATGCCGCGCTGGATGCACTCGGGCACCTGGATTGCCAGCCCACGCAGCGGGGAGTCGGCCGTGGGGGACTCCGGGGTGGAGCGGGTGTCGAAGGACGGACTGGATCCGTCCGACTCCTTGGCCCCTTCCGACTTTCCGCCGCGCGGTTCCTTGACGGGGCCCTTGGCGAGCAGCTCCGCGACCTGCCCCTTGAGCTTTTCCTCGGAGAACGAGTCGGCGGCGGTGTCCCGGGGGCCGACGGATGTGCCGTCCGAGTCACCGCCCCAGGTCTGCATCAGCAGCGAGCCGAGGCCGATGGCGGCCGCGGTGAAGACGGCGCCGAGCACAGCGGTACGGCGGCGGGTGCGTCGCGTACGGGCACCGCGCCCTGGACCGGTGGCCGCACGCGGGCGTCCGGCGGGGCGGTCGGCGGCGGGGCCGGAGGTCGAGGCGGGCGATGTTTCACGTGAAACACGCGCCGAGGTGGACGCCGGAGTGGCCGGTGCGGGCTCGGTCTCGGGCTCAGTCTCAGGCTCGGGGGGCGCATCCGTCGAAGGAGGACCGTCCGGAGCGGTGGCGTTCAGCAGGGCCTCGGCCGCCAGGGCGGCGTCGATGCGGCCCGCGACATCGGCGGGCATGCGCGGTGGCCCTGGCAGGGTGCCGAGCATGCCGCGGATCTCCTCCAGGGAGGCGTAGACGTCGGCGCACAGCTCACAGCCGTCCAGATGCTGCCGCACCTCGCTGGTGCGCGACGGGGGGAGCAGACCCTCGGTCAGGTCGGAGATCTCGGTGACCTCCGGGTGCCCGTCCGAGTCAGTCGTGGCTGTCACGCTCGCCCACCTCCGCCCTTCACCGCGGCTGAATCACTTGGTCCCGCATCCGGTGGCCCGGTATCCAGATGCCCTGCATCCCGTGGCCCTGCTGCCGGTGGGACGGATGTCCCCTGCGTCCGGTTCCTTCCCGGGCCCGGCTCCGCGTCTTCGCCGTCTCCGCTGTTCTCGCCGCTGCCCCCGGTCCGCGGACGTGTCTCTGTGCGCAGATGAGTGAGGAGCGGCAGCAGCTTGGCTCTCCCGCGGGCACAGCGGCTCTTGACCGTGCCGGCGGGCACGTCCAGGACGCGGGCGGCCTCGGCGACCGGATAACCCTGCATGTCGACCAGGACGAGAGCGGCGCGCTGGTCCCGCGGGAGCGTGCCCAGGGCTTCCAGGAGTTCCCGGTGCAGATCGTCCCGCTCGACGGGGGCGGCCGCTGATTCCGCGGGCTCCAGGAGCTGTTCGAGGCGCTCGGCGTCGTCGATCGGTGAGGTCTTGCGGGATGCCGCCTTGCGGGCCCGGTCGAGGCAGGCGTTCACGGTGATCCGGTGCAGCCACGTCGTCACGGCGGACTGTCCACGGAAGGTGTGCGCCGCGCGGTAGGCGGAGACGAGGGCGTCCTGCACCGCGTCGGCGGCCTCCTCGCGGTCGCCCAGGGTGCGCAGCGCCACGGCCCACAGGCGGTCCCGGTGACGCCGGACAAGCTCACCGAAGGCGTCCTCGTCGCCGGCGACATGGCGGGCGAGGAGGTCCTGGTCATTCATGTCACCGTGCGCGGTGCCGTCCACCGTCGAACCCCCTCCCCCAGTGAGCCGAGCCGATTCCTCAGCCCTTGAACTGCACGTCCGTGATGGCCTGCTTGTATCCCGCCCTGTAATACCCCTCGGGGCCGGAGTATGGCAGCGCGGTCATCCACAGAAGGACGTACCGCGACTTCACGGGCTTCTTGGCCTCGATCTTCGCGGTCTTGTCCGAGGTGGTGACACCACCGATCTTCTTCATGGAGTCGATCGGCGTCGAAGGCGTCAGCGCATCAGTGGCGTACAGCGAGACCGTGGTGTCGGGTCCGCCGTACCGAAGGGCTATCGACGCCACCGAGACGTCCTGCTCCGAGCCGAGGTCGTAGACGATACCGACACCGGGCTTGTACGGGGCGAGCTTCGGGCCGTCCCTGAACGTAGCGGTCCGCCAGAGCGTGGAGCTGTCCTTGTCGTAGGTGTTGCTGACGGCTTCCGGGTCCTGGGAGTCGCCCTTGAGGACGTACTCCTGACCCTGCTCGATGCTGATCGGCTTCTTGGGCTTCGACCGGCCCTTGTCGTCGCCCCCGTTGGTCTGCGTCGTGTTGGTGTCGTCCGACTTCTCGTGGTCCATGAGGGCGTCCGCGAGCTGCCAGCTGCCCAGGCCGAGCGCGGCGATGAGCAGTGCGGAGACGGCCCACTTGAGGGCCCTGCCGGTGCGGCTCTGCAGCGGGGGCGGCGGGGCGACCACGGGCTGGGTCGCGCCCATGTGGGGCGCGGGGCGGCCGTAACTCCCCTGCTGGTACGTGGTGCGCTGGTACTCGGGCGGCGCGGTGAAGGCGGGCTCCGGCGGACGGATGCGGGGCATCTCGCCGATGGCCTTGACCAGCTCCTCCGGAGTCGTGCACGGGGGGTCCTGGCGGGAGGCGGTCGCGCCGTCGTTGACGAGCGCCCGCATGGCCAGCTCGGAGAGGCCGCGGTGGACGCCCGCCCGCACCTGGTCGGGGGCGATCAGGCCGATGTCCTTGGGCAGGCCGGAGAGGCCGTAGGCGTCGTCCTCGTACGGCCAGCGCTGGGTCAGCGAGGCGTACAGGAGGGCGCCGATCGCCTCGGTGTCCGTGCGCTGGGGGGTGTCGGAGCTGATGCCGCGCAGCGCCGCGTTCACGGCGAGGCCACGGATGCGGTACTGGCCGGAGGAGGTGCGCAGGACGGCGCTCGGGGTCAGCCGCAGATGGGCGAGCCCTTCGCGGTGTGCCGCCGCCATGGCCTGGGAGATCTGGGTGACGAGCTGGTAGGCGTCGTGCGCCTCCAGCGGGCCCGCGGCGAGGACCGTGGTCAGCTCTGTGGCGTCCGGCAGCCACTCGTGGACGACGTAGACGAGGTCGTTCTCCTCGACCGCGTCCAGGACCTGTACGAACCTGGGGTCGCCGAGGAGGGCCGAGGAACGGGCCGCCGCGAGCACCGAGCGGGCCCGCGGGTGGTCCGCAGGCAGCAGATGCACACCGACGGCGCGGCGGAGCTTCTCGTCCACCGCGCGCCAACTGCTGAAACCGTCCAGACGGGTGACGCACTCCTCGAGGCGGTAGCGCCTCGCGAGCTTGTGGCCGCTGTGCAGTTCCGGGGGTGAGGAGGCCCCACGGCTCAGAGGCTTGGGGGCCTCCGCCGCGTCTTCGTCTGCTGCCGTGTCCCGCTCCCGGGTCTGGGCCACCCCGTCGGCCGTGGGCTGCTCCGCCTTGGCGGTCAGCGGCTTGTCACCGCTGTTGTCTGCCACGTCGACGGCAGCCGTGCTCCGTTCCGCCACCGTCGTTCCTGCCTCCCCATCCGTTGCGCTTCGTCAGACGCCAAAGCCAATTGTGCCCACAGTCCAGTGCTATGCACGACACGCGGTACCCGGTGATGGTTGTGCGGTACCCCTCACCTCAGCGGCCGAGGCGGCCGCGGACCATGCCGACCATGGAGTTCAGCTCCTCGATGCGCATGCGCTTGGCCAGCATGAAGAAGACACCGAGCAGCACGGCACCGCCCCCGGCAAGCGCCGCAAGCGACCCGAGGACACCCTGTCCGAGCGTCTTGGTGATGGCGTAGGCGGCGCCACCGGCGAGCAGCGCCGCGGGCCAGGCGGCGATGCCGAGCCGGGCGTACGTACGCAGCACACGGGCGCCGTCCAGGTCGCCGCCGAGCCGCTTGCGCAGCCGCTGCCAGGCGATGCCCACGCCGATGGCGTACGCGAGGCCGTAGGCGGCCGCCATGCCGGTGACGGCCCAGCGGGTGGGCAGGGCGTAGTAGCAGGCCGCGGAGGCGGCGGCGTTCACGGCGGCCACGATGACCGTGTTGTAGAAGGGCGTCCGCGTGTCCTCGTAGGCGTAGAAGGCGCGGAGCACGACGTACTGCACGGAGTAGGGGATCAGGCCGAGGCCGAAGGCCATCAGCATGAAGCCCATGTTCGTCGACTGGGCGCTGCCCGAGGAGCCGAAGATCAGCGTGCACATCGGGATGCCGAGCGCGACGAACCCGAAGGAGATGGGGACGATCGCGACCGCTGTCGTGCGCAGCCCTTGGGAGATGTCGTCGCGGACGGACCCGGCGTCCCCGTCCTGTGCCGAGCGGGACAGCCGGGGCAGCAGGGCCGCCATCAGGGAGACCGTGATGATCGCCTGCGGCAGGCCCCAGATGAGCTGGGCGTTGGCGTAGGCGGCGAAGCCGATGCCGCTGACCGAGGGCAGGTCGGTGGTGGCGGCGGTGGCCAGCTGGGTGACGACGAGGGCGCCGGCCTGGTTGGCCAGCACGAACAGGATCGTCCACTTGGCGAGCTTGGCGGCCTTGCCCAGGCCGTGGCCCTTCCAGTCGAAGCGCGGACGCAGCCTGAATCCGGTCTCGCGCAGATACGGGATCATCGCGAGGGCCTGGACGACGAGACCGAGCAGGACGCCGATGCCGAGGAGGCGCTCGGCCTCCGGCGGGATGGTGTCGACCTCCATGCCGGAGGACGCCGATGTCCCGTACACCCAGATGAACATGCCGAGCGTGGCGATGATGACGATGTTGTTGAGGACCGGGGTCCACATCATCGCGCCGAACTTGCCGCGGGCGTTGAGGATCTGGCCCATCACCACGTGGACGCCCATGAAGAAGATCGAGGGCAGGAAGTAGCGCAGCAGGGTGGTGCCGACCGCGGTGGCGTCGGCATTGTTCGCGACCGGGACGGACATCACGCGCACCAGCTGCGGGGCAAGGAGGATGCCGAGGACGGTGAGCGCGCCGAGCGCCACCATGACGAGGGTCAGCAGACGGTTGGCGTAGGCCTCGCCGCCGTCCTCGTCCTCCTTCATGGAGCGTACGAGCTGCGGCACGAACACGGAGTTGAGGCCGCCGCCGACGGTGAGGATGTAGATCATCGTCGGGATCTGGTAGACGACCTGGAAGGTGTCGCCGAGCAGGCCGACGCCGAGCGCCGAGACGATCAGCGCGGAGCGGATGAAGCCGGTGAGGCGTGAGACGAGGGTGCCCGCCGCCATCACGGCGCTGGACTTCAGCAGGCTCGACGCGCGGCCGCCCGACTTGGGTG
>NZ_WMBF01000320.1:0-7286 GCF_019400875.1 Streptomyces anatolicus
GTACGGCGAGCAACTCCTCGTACCCGACCGGGAGTTGGACGACAAGCGCGGTTTCTACGTGCTGACCCTGCTGCGCACGGAGAGCGGCAAGTCGCTGCCGGTGGTCCGCGGCTGGCTCCCCGGTGACGCGAGCGCCGCCAAGGCCCCGGCCGCCCCGAAGGGCGAGGTCACCGTCGAGGGCGCCCTCCAGGCCTCCGAGAGCCCCGGCTCCAACGGGGTGAGCGCCGCCGGCGGGCTCCCCCGGGGCCAGCTGGGCGCGATCAGCTCGGCCTCGCTGGTCAACCTCGTACGCGATGACGTGTACGACGCCTGGGTCACCCTCGACAAGGGCGACTCCGGCATGAAGGCGGTCCCCGCGAGCGCGCCGAGCAACACCGGCCTGGACCTCAAGGCCTTCCAGAACCTCGGCTACACCGGCGAGTGGTTCGTCTTCGCGGGCTTCGTCGTCTTCATGTGGTTCCGGCTGTTCCGCCGCGAGGCGGAGGTCGCCCGAGACGCGCGGCTCGGCCTGCTGACGGACGCGAAGGAAGCGCCCGCCCCCTAGACCCCGAGGGGCCCACCGCCTACGACGCGGGCAGGATCCCCGTGCGGTAGAGCGTCCCGGCGCAGGCGTTCGGGACTGTCGTGGTCGCCGAGGGCGAGCCCGCCTCCGCGGTCAGGGAGACCAGGACGCTGCCGTCGAGCACTCCGCCGTCCGCCCGCCCCAGCTGGGGCTCCAGGCCGTCGTTCGAGCCGCCGTCCGGGGTGCCGCCGCCCTCGGTGGGCGTCGGGTCGGGGGTGGGCTCGCCGCCGTTGGTCGGGCAGGTCTCCGACGGCACCCAGGCGAAGCGCACCTCATAGGCCGCGCCGGGCTGCAGGACGAGCGGGCTCGCCTCCAGCGAGGGGTCGGGCAGGGCACCCGCCGCGTCGCCCGCCGTATGGTCCACCACCGTGACCTTCGCGGGGTCGGCCGCGCCCTGCGCCGTGGCGCTGACCGCGCCCGCCGCCTCGATCGTGCAGCTGCTGTCGGAGACGTTGGTGACGCGGAAGCTGCCGTAGACCTTGCTGTCGGCCTCCGCCGGGCCCGCGCCGCCCGTCGCGCCGAGCTGGGCCGCGGAGCAGATGGGCGAGGTGGCGGCCTCGGAGGCGCCGGGGTCGGGCGATCCCGTACCGCCGCCGCCCGTGCCGCCCTTGCCCTTGCCGTCCTTCTTGCTCTTCTTGTCCTTCTTGTCCTTCTCCTTGGACTTGCCGGGCTTCTTGCCGGTGTCCTTCTGGCCGGAGTGGGGACCCTTGCCCTGGCTGGAGCCGCCCTGCGACTCCTGGCTGTTGCCCGCGATCGAGGGCCGGTCGTCCGAGCCGCCCCCGGAGTTGGTGACGTGCACCAGCGCCGGGACCGCGGTGCCGATGAAGAGGGCCGCGGCGGCGAGGCCGACGACGGCCTGGCGCTTGCGGGCCCTGCGGGCGGGGACCGCGCGCCGCAGGTGTTCGAGGGAGCGCTCGCTCGGCTCGATCTCCTCCACGGCCTGCCGCATCATCCGCCGCAGCGCCAGCTCGTCGGAACCGAGCCCGCCCGGTTCTTCTTCGGGGCCGTGGTTCACGTTTCCGTTCCCGCCATGCTGCTCAAGTCCGCCCTGCTCGTCCCGCTTGCGCTCACTCATGCCGGCGCCTCCATGGCGACCCTCAGGGCCGCGATGCCGCGCGAGCCGTACGCCTTCACCGAGCCCAGGGATATGCCCAGGGTCTCGGCGACCTGCGCCTCGGTCATATCGGCGAAGTAGCGCAGCACGAGGACCTCGCGCTGGCGCCGCTGGAGGCCGCGCATCGCCTTGATCAGCTCGTCGCGCTCCAGCAGGTCATAGGCCCCTTCCTCGGCGCTCGCCATGTCCGGCATCGGCTTGGAGAGCAGCTTCAGCCCGAGGATGCGCCGCCTGAGCGCGGACCGCGAGAGGTTCACCACGGTCTGGCGCAGATAGGCGAGCGTCTTCTCGGGGTCCCGCACCCGCTTGCGCGCGGAGTGGACCCGGATGAACGCCTCCTGCACCACGTCCTCGCAGGACGCCGTGTCGTCCAGGAGCAGCGCGGCGAGGCCGAGCAGCGACCTGTAGTGGGCGCGGTAGGTCTCGGTGAGATGGTCGACAGTGGTGCCCGCGGTCATCGTGTCGTCAGCGCCCTCGCGCTGCGCGGGAAGAGCGGCGGGCCGCGCCGCGGGCATGGGCGCGATCACCGGCATGCCGCCGGGCGCGCGGGTACGACGAGGGGGACGCAGCGCTGCCGCGCCTCTCGCCTGTACCGCTGTGAAGTCGAGTACCTCTGCCACGCCTGTTGGACACGCTTCCCCCCGTCAGGGTTGTACGCATCCGGCATCGCGTTTGCGGCGAGTCGCGCGGGCATCGCTCGTGACGATGCATCAAATGCCCCCATGCGTACCAGCTCTTCCCCTATGCCCCAATTTTGCGGCGCTCAGGCCACCCCTGAGGGTGACCGCTAAAGACGCCCCCGCCCCGCTGCCGGTTGCAGTGATCGGACGGGAATCTTCGAACGCGGAGATGATCCAGTTCAAGCGCGCTGGGTCACCGAGTTGGACACAGAACTTACACAGATGCCGCGAAGATCTTCGCTCTGGGGCCGCATACCGATCGGTTTGCGGGGCATACGGACTGGTTGGGCTCACGCCGGAGCGCGCCGCGCTCAGCCCGCCGCGGACTCCCCGCTCAGCCCGCCGTGAACTCCTTGGCCACCAGCTCAGCGATCTGCGCGGTGTTCAGGGCAGCCCCCTTGCGCAGGTTGTCCCCGCACACGAACAGCTCCAGGGCGGTCGGATCGTCCAGGGCGCGCCGCACCCGGCCCACCCACGTCGGGTCGGTGCCGACCACGTCCGCCGGCGTCGGGAACTCCCCCGCCGCCGGATCGTCGAACAGCACGACCCCCGGCGCGGTGGCGAGGATCTCGCGCGCGCGGTCGACCGTGACCTCGTCCTCGAAGCGGGCGTGGACGGTCAGGGAGTGGGTCGTGATGACGGGTACCCGTACGCACGTGGCGGCGACGCGCAGCCCCGGCAGGCCGAGGATCTTGCGGGACTCGTCGCGGACCTTCATCTCCTCGGACGACCAGCCGTCGTCCCTGAGCGTCCCGGCCCACGGCACGACGTTCAGCGCCACGGGCTCCGGGAAGGGCCCCGTGTCGTCGCCGACGGCGCGGCGTACGTCTCCGGGGCTCGTGCCCAGCTCGGAGCCCGCCACCAGCTTCAGCTGGCGGCGCAGCGTCTCCACGCCGTCGCGGCCGGCCCCGCTCACCGCCTGGTACGAGGAGACGATCAGCTCGCGAAGACCGAACTCGGCGTGCAGCGCGCCGACGGCCACGATCATGGAGAGGGTCGTGCAGTTGGGGTTGGCGACGATGCCGCGCGGGCGCACGCGCGCGGCGTGCGGATTGACCTCGGGGACCACGAGCGGGACGTCCGGGTCCATCCGGAAGGCCGCGGAGTTGTCGACCACGACGACGCCCTTGGCCGCGGCGAGCGGCGCCCACCGGGCGGCCACCTCGTCGGGCACGTCGAACATGGCGACGTCGACCCCGTCGAAGACCTCCTCGGACAGTGCGAGGACCTCGACCTGCTCACCGCGCACGGCCAGCTTGCGGCCGGCCGAGCGCGGAGAGGCGACGAGTCGGATCTCGCCCCAGATGTCGGCGTGCTGCGACAGGATCTGGAGCATGACCGTGCCGACGGCCCCGGTCGCTCCGACGACCGCGAGCGTCGGCTTTCGGCTCATCGGCCGGTGCCTCCATAGACCACGGCCTCGTCCGTGTCGGAGTCCAGGCCGAAGGCGGTGTGCACGGCGCGCACGGCCTCGTTGACGTCATCGGCGCGCGTGACGACCGAGATGCGGATCTCGGAGGTCGAGATCAGCTCGATGTTGACGCCCGAGTCGCTGAGCGCCTCGAAGAAGGTCGCCGTGACGCCGGGGTTGGTCTTCATGCCGGCGCCGACGAGGGAGATCTTCGCGATCTGGTCGTCGTAGCGCAGGGAGTCGAAACCGATCGCCGAGCGCGTCTTCTCCAGGGCGTCGATGGCCTTGCGGCCCTCGTCCTTGGGGAGGGTGAAGGAGATGTCGGTCAGGCCCGTCGAGGCGGCCGACACGTTCTGCACGACCATGTCGATGTTGACCTCGGCGTCCGCGATCGCGCGGAAGATGGCGGCGGCCTCGCCCGGCTTGTCCGGCACGCCGACGACCGTGATCTTGGCCTCGGAGGTGTCGTGCGCGACACCGGAGATGATGGCCTGCTCCACCTTGCGGGCTCCTTGCTCGGAGGGTGATTCGTTGCTGACCCACGTGCCCTGGAGTCCGCTGAAGGACGAGCGCACGTGAATCGGGATGTTGTAGCGGCGCGCGTACTCCACACAGCGGTGGAGGAGCACCTTGGACCCGGAGCTGGCCAGTTCCAGCATGTCCGCGAACGAGATCCAGTCGATCTTCCGCGCCTTCTTCACCACACGCGGGTCGGCGGTGAAGACACCGTCCACGTCCGTGTAGATCTCGCAGACCTCGGCGTCGAGGGCGGCGGCGAGGGCGACGGCGGTCGTGTCCGACCCGCCGCGGCCCAGCGTGGTGATGTTCTTGCCCTCCTGGCTGACGCCCTGGAACCCGGCGACGATGGCGATGTTGCCCTCGTCGATCGAGGTCCTGATCCGCCCGGGGGTGACATCGATGATCCGCGCCTTGTTGTGGACGGAGTCGGTGATGACGCCGGCCTGGCTGCCGGTGAACGACTGGGCCTCGTGGCCCAGGTTTTTGATCGCCATGGCGAGCAGCGCCATGGAGATGCGCTCTCCGGCGGTCAGCAGCATGTCGAATTCACGCCCGGCAGGGATCGGCGATACCTGCCCGGCAAGATCGATCAACTCATCCGTCGTGTCGCCCATCGCCGACACCACGACAACGACCTGATGGCCGTTCTTCTTGGCGTCGACGATTCTCTTGGCGACCCGCTTGATGCCCTCGGCATCGGCTACGGAGGAGCCTCCGTACTTCTGCACGACAAGGCCCACGTGCGCTCCTCGCTCAATCCGTTGTGCGGTCGGCTCAGTTTAACGAGCGGCCGAAATTCGCCTCGTGGATATCACATCGTGAGATGTTCTGCTCACCAGATGATCGTCACAGGCGTACGTTCCCGCTGGTCGGGACGGACGTTCCGGTCGCTCGGCTTGGCACATGCCCGCTGTGGAGCGCTGCACTCCGGAAAGTGGGGCGGCTCACAGAGCGGGCCGCGCGGGGCTACTGGACCGGCTTGACCGTGTGCAGGCCCAGCGGGCCCGCGATCTCCTGCGCCATCACCCTGCCGGCCTCCTCCGCGAGCGCCTCCTCGGCGAGGTCCTCGTCCGTGTCCAGGCCGTCCAGGTCCTCCAGGGGCTGGTTCAGGCGGACGTGGGCCACCAGGGACTGGAGGGCGCGCAGGGTGGCCGACGCGGTCGAGCCCCAGTTCGAGAAGTACGAGAACTGCCACCACCACAGGGCCTCGGTCGTGCGGCCCGCGCGGTAGTGGGCCAGACCGTGGGAGAGGTCCGCGACGACATCCGCGAGGTCGTCCGAGATACGGGCGGGCACGGGCGCCTTGCGGGGCTCGTACGGATCGAAGACCTCGGAGTAGACGTCGATGGGGTCCAGGAGCAGCGCGAGGCGCTCCCGGAGGTCGTCGACGTCCTGCTCCGGGCCGAGGTCGGGTTCGTACCGCTCATCGGGGACGATGTCCTCGTGCGCGCCCAGGCGGCCGCCGGCCAGCAGGAGCTGGGAGACCTCCAGGAGGAGGAAGGGGACCGCCGAGTCCGGCTCGTCGCCCTTCGCGACCTCCCTGACCGAGACGATGAAGCTCTCGATCTGGTCGGAGATCTGCACCGCGAAGTCGTCCGGGTTGTCGGTCACGGTGTTCAGCGTGGCGTCAGACATCTAGGAGTCGTCTCCCCTCGAAAGCGCGGCCCAGGGTGACCTCGTCCGCGTACTCCAGATCTCCCCCGACAGGGAGTCCGCTGGCCAGGCGGGTGACCTTCAGGCCCATGGGCTTGATCATGCGTGCGAGGTACGTCGCTGTCGCCTCGCCCTCCAGATTCGGGTCGGTCGCCAGGATCAGCTCCGTGACGGTGCCGTCCGCGAGCCTCGCGAGGAGTTCCCGTATCCGCAGATCGTCCGGGCCCACGCCCTCGATCGGGCTGATCGCCCCGCCGAGGACGTGGTACTTCCCGCGGAACTCGCGGGTCCGCTCGATCGCCACGACGTCCTTGGGCTCCTCGACCACACAGATGACCGAGAGGTCGCGGCGCGGGTCGCGGCAGATGTTGCACAGCTCTTCCTGGGCGACGTTCCCACAGGTCGCGCAGAAGCGGACCTTGTCCTTCACCTCAAGGAGGGCGTGCGCGAGCCGGCGGACGTCCGTGGGCTCCGTCTGGAGGATGTGGAAGGCGATCCGCTGCGCGCTCTTGGGACCGACGCCGGGCAGCCTGCCCAACTCGTCGATGAGGTCCTGAACCACGCCTTCGTACAACGGAACGCCTTTCCTGAGGTCCTTGAAGGACGGTGCCGATTCTCTACGTACGGTAGATGGCCGAGGGGTTTCTTAGAAGGGAAGGCCCGGGATGCCTCCGCCGCCAAGGCCCTGGGCCAGCGGGCCGAGCTTCTGCTGCTGGAGCGTCTGCGCGTTCTCGTTGGCCGCCTGGACCGCCGCGACCACCAGGTCCGCCAGCGTCTCGGTGTCCTCCGGGTCCACGGCCTTGGGGTCGATCACCAGGCCGCGCAGCTCGCCGGAGCCGGTCACGGTCGCCTTGACGAGACCGCCGCCCGCCTGTCCTTCGACCTCCGTGCGCGCGAGCTCCTCCTGCGCGGCCGCGAGGTCCTGCTGCATCTTCTGGGCCTGCTGGAGCAACTGCTGCATGTCGGGCTGGCCACCACCGGGGATCACGATCAGCTCCCTTTCCTACGGGTCACGAGCGGGTGCACGGGCGCGTGCACGAGGCGGGGTTTCCGCCTGAAACGAGCCTACGTGGTCAGGGGTGCCGTCGCCCCAGCACTCTTTCGAGTGAGATCAGCCGTCTTCCTATACCTGATCAAGCGCCTCTTCCGGGCGGAAAAGCCGTGAAACGGCGCTCAGGGCCACCCATTGGGCGGTAGGACTTGTGCCACCGCATCGGCCGGACAACGTTGCGCCACCGCAGGGAACAGCCCCGCAGGGAACAGTCAGGGATCTCGTAGAGGAGTGCCGGGTGAGCCAGCCGGAGATGCAGCCCGATGGGGTGCCCCCCGAGGGCCAGGGTGCGGGGG
>NZ_WMBF01000321.1:0-7284 GCF_019400875.1 Streptomyces anatolicus
CAGCAGGACCGTGCCCGCCCGGCGCGCCCCGGCGAGCAGCAGGACGCCGAGGCAGGCCGCGGCCGTCGCGATCCACGCCCCCCGGCTGAACGAGAGCGCGAGCGGCACGGTCAGCAGGGCCGCGCACACGCCCGCCGCGACACGCCCGCGCGGCGCCCCTGGCCGGAAGGCGAGCGCGAGGGCGCAGACGAGCCCGTACGAGACGACCGTGGCCATCCCCATGACGTCCGTGGAGCCGAACGTGCCCACGGCCCGGATGTCCTCGCCCATGTACGAGGCCCCGGTGCCCGTCAGGTACTGCTGTACGCCGATCCCGCCCTGCCACAGCGCCAGCGCCACGAACGACCAGGCGAGCAGGCGGAAGTGGCGCGCGTCCCGGACCAGGATCAGCACGGTCGCCGGGACCAGCACGAAGATCTGGAGGTAGCGCGCGGCCCCCGCGACACCGGTCGCCGCGGAGGAGGCGCCGAAGGCGGCCACCGTGACGCCGACGACCGGGAGCCCGAGGAGCACGGCGGCGGTCCGGCTCAGCGGGCGCCGCCCGGTGCGCGCCAGGTGGACGACGCAGTAGCCGACGACCAGGGCGGAGACGGCGTCGGCGACCGTGCCGGTCCCGGGTCCGGCGCCGGTGCCGCTCGTCCCGCCGCCGCTCGGCATCGGCAGGGCGAGCAGCGCGATGAGCAGGACGACGGGCAGGACGGGGGCGGCGTGCCGCAGTTCGCGCGCCACGGCGTCGCGTGGGGTCACCGTGCTCAGCTCCCCGTGCGGCGCAGCAGGACGCCGAGGGTGCGCAGCAGGATGCACATGTCCTGCCAGAAGGACCAGCTGTCGATGTAGGCGTTGTCGAAGCGGCACCGGTCCTCAATGGAGGTGTCCCCGCGCAGGCCGTGGATCTGGGCGAGCCCGGTGATGCCGGTCGGCATCCGGTGCCGGCGCGCGTAGTCGGGGTAGGTCTGGCTGAACTGCGCCACGAAGAAGGGGCGTTCGGGGCGTGGCCCGACCAGGCTCATGTCGCCGCGCAGTACGTTCCACAGCTGCGGCAGCTCGTCCAGCGAGGTGCTCCGCAGGAAGCGGCAGAACGCGTTCATCCGCCGCTCGTCGGCGACGCTCCACCGCGTCGCCGCCTCCTGGGGGTCGGCGGGCCGGTGGGTCCGGAACTTCAGCAGGGTGAACAGGCGTCCGTCCTTGCCGACCCGCTCCTGACGGAAGATCACACCGGGCCCCTCCACGGCCCGCAGCACCAGCGCGCAGACCGCGAGCACCGGCGCCGCCACCAGCAGCAGCGACCCGGCCACCGTGATGTCCAGCAGCCGCTTGCCCACGCTCGTCCCGCGCGGCCCCGCCGCCTCCAGCGGACGGCAGGAGAACCCGGCCACATACCGCCGGGCCCCTTCCCGTGCCGGGCCGAGCTGCGGGTGGCGCGGCCCGATCTCCCACAGGTCGCAGCCAAGGCCGGTCAGCACCGGCAGCCGTCCCGTGAGCCCGGGGCCGCCGCCGGGGAGCAGGAGCACGGCCTGTACGTCGTTCTGGATCACCGCCCGGTGCAGTTCGTCCTCCGTGCCGAGCACGGGCAGTTCGGGGGCGGCCCCCTCGTCACCGGGCCCGGGTGGCGGTTCGGCGGCGGACCCCTCGCCCTGCTGGTCGGCCTCGCTCACCACGCCCACGGGCCGCATGCCGCAGCGGGGGCGCCGCAGCAGGGCCGCCGCCACCGCCCGCGCCTCGCCGCAGGGGCCGCACACCAGCACGGGCCGGGGCCTGCGCAGGACGTCCGCCCGCCGCTGCCAGTGCACCAGGGCGCGCCCCCCGACGGCGAGCAGGCACTGGGCGGCGCCCACGGTGGCCAGGGCCGACAGGGGCAGCGGCGGCACGGGGGCGGGCAGCGCCGGGGCGAGGACGGCGGTGAGGGCGAGGCCGAGCGCGATCCGCCCGCTCAGCGAGGGCACCTCGTCGAGGGTGGCGGGCAGCGGCGTGTACGCGTACAGGCGCCCCTGCGCGTTCAGGGTGAGGACGGCGACCAGGAGCAGGGGCGCCAGCACGGCGTACCACCGCGGTTCGTCGAGCAGGAGCAGGGCGAGCAGCGCGGCGGCGGAGTCGACGGCCACCAGGGCGGCGACCGAGCGGCGGCGCCGGGCGGGACGCCGCGCCCGCGCCCCGGCGCGCGAACCCCGCGCCCCCCGCGGCCCGATGACAAAGCTTCCGGACGGGGCGTGGGCGGCCGGTGAGGTGTGGGTGTCCTGCGGGGCGTGGGCGCCCGGTGGGGCGTGAGTGTCCTGCGAGGCGAGGGCGCCCGGGGCAGCGTGGGTGTCCTGCGGGGCGTGGGTGTCCTGCCGTGTCGGACCTGACGAGGAGGCAACGGTTCGTTCCGCACTCACGTGGTGGTGCACTCCCTGTACTTGGTGGGCGCCGCGCCCAGAAGCTCGCGGTACACCACGTCGATCGCGTCCGCGGTGCGACGCGCGTCGTGGTGGTCCAGGACATGCCGACGGCCCCGCCTGCCGAGCGCGTCGCGCAGCTCCGCGTCCCGCAGCAGGGCGACGAGGGCCCGGGCCAGCGCGGCGGGATCCTCGGGCGGTACGAGGCCGTGGGCGCGGCCCGCCGACGGCAGGCTCTCCCGGGCGCCGTTCACATCGGTGACGACGACCGGCCGCCCGCAGGCCATGGCCTCGAGCGGGGCCAGCGCCATCCCCTCCCACCGGGAGGGCAGCACCACCACGTCGGCGGCGCGGTACCAGTCGGCGGTCTCCCTGGCCGCCCCGGCGAACGTCACGGACGCTTCCGCCCCCGCGCGCAGCCGGCCGGCGTCCGGCCCGTCCCCGACGAGGACGAGCCGCGCTCCCGGCACCCGCGCGGCGACCGAGGTCCAGGCGCGCAGCAGGACGTCCTGCCCCTTCTGCCGGCACAGCCTGCCCACGCACACCACCAGGGGAGCGCGGGCGAAGGCGGTGGGCAGCAGCCGGTCGCGGGCCTGCCGTGCGGCGCCGGGTGAGAAGCGGTCCACGTCCACTCCGTTGGGGACGACCACGTAGGAGCCCGGGATGCCCGCGCGGCGGCCGGTGATCCATTCGGCCTCGCTGACGCAGACGACACGGTCCGTCCAGCGGGCCGCGCGGCGCTCCCAGAACCGGGCGAGCAGCGCGGTGCTCCCGCCGACCGCCTCGAAGGACCAGGCGTGCGGCTGGAAGACGGTCGGGACGCGCCCGCGCAGGGCGAGCCGCGCGGCGAGCCCGGCCTTGGCGCTGTGGGCGTGGACGAGCGTGGGCCGTACGGCGTCGATGACGCGGTGCAGCTCCGCCACCTCGGTGCGCAGCCCGGGGCCGGGGGAGCGCGACGCCGCCCAGGGGTGGCCGCGCACCCCGCGCCCGGCGGCGCCCAGCGCGCGCGGCAGGGGACCCTCGGCAGGGCAGGCCACGTGGACATCCATCCCCGCCGCCGCCTGAGCGGCGGCCAGCTCGGTGACGACCCGCGCCACACCTCCGTCCACGGGCTGGCTGACGTGCAGGATCCGTGGCATGACGGCGTTGGCCTTCCGACGTGTGAGTAGCTCTGACCACAGCGGAGATGAGAGGTTCGCATCAATTACGCGAATCTGGCGCGTATGACTGAAATGCCCTAAATAGAAGGGCAACTGTAGCCGCTGCGAGGCGCCGCTCCGTCAACCTGAGTACGTGTGTCGGATTGGTGAAGGGCATGGTGAATCGGCGATCTCGTACGTGGGGGCCCGCCGCACATCACTCGTCTGGGCGCACAACTCGCCGTCCGGCTCGGCAGTTGATCCCTGTATACGGGCACCCGGCCCGTACGTCGCACCCTTACCAAGGAGCAGCACTCCATGTCGCGTACCACCAAGGCTCTCGCCCTGTCCGCCGTTGCCGCCGCCGCCGTGGCCGGAAGCGCGGGTGTCGCTGCCGCCGACGCCGGCGCGCAGGGCGCCGCCACCAACTCCCCGGGCGTCCTCTCCGGCAACGCTCTCCAGGTGCCGGTCCACATCCCCGTGAACGTCTGCGGCAACTCCATCAACATCATCGGTCTGCTGAACCCGGCGTTCGGCAACACGTGCGTCAACGACTGACGCGTCGTCTGTCCGAACGGCCGTCCCCGCGAAGGCGGGGGCGGCCGTTCCGCATGTCGGGGCCCCGGCCGCCCGTGCCGCCCGTGCCACCGCCCGTGCCGCCGCCGTATAAAAACAGGCCGGTTGATATGAGAATGCGATGCGTTCTTCATTTGAGCGGGCCGGCGGGAACTTTCCGGACCAGGGGTTTCCGCACCGGCCTTGTCTCGTTAGTCCCGGTGAATGAGACGCCAGGCAAACGATGCCTGAACGGTGCTCCCATATGGCGGCGCGAGTCGCCGAAGAAAGGAACATGATGAAGGCCCTGAAGGCTGCCGCTGTCCTTGCCGGTTCGATCGCCATCGCCGGTTCCGCCGCGCCCGCGTTCGCCGGCGGCCTGACGCCCACCAGCCTGAACGGCGGACTTGAGACCCTTGCCGGCCAGCCCCTGCTCGACACCAAGCCGGTGAGCACCAACATGCTCGACACCGAGAACGAGAACTCGGTCGTCAACACCGTCAACGACACCGCGGAGGGCCTGAACGCCGGTGGCGGCCCGACGAAGATGCTCGGTGGACTTCCCCTCGCCAAGTAACCCTCGGTTCCTTCCCCTTTCCGCTGCGGTGTACTGCCCCGATCGGGAAAAGGGAACACGCGACGACGCAAGGGCCGGCCCCCTCTTCCACGGGCCGGCCCTTTCGCGTACCCGCACGTCATCGGAGAGAGCCGAATGACCCCATCGTGTGATGGAAGCCCCGCGCTCGGCCAATTGGGTGACAGCGGAAGGGAATGGACCCTCCGCCGTCTATACGGTTCCCCCCATGACCTCAACCAGCGAACAGCGCCCTTTCCAAGCAACCGACCTCGGAACCCTGGCTGTTCTTGCCTGGAGCGGCGAACACCCCGACGAGGAGCAGGACATGCCCTTCCTGCTCGCCTACTCCCTGGGCGACACGGAGGGCGGGCCGGAGGCGACGGCCGAGGCCATGCGCGTCCTGCTCCGGGACACGGGGCTGCCCGTCGGCGGGCCCGTCGTGGACGGTTCGCGCAACCCGTCCCTGCCCGTCAGCCTCCTCGTCGAGACCGACCAGGCGGTGGTCTCCATGCCGCACCTGCACGCGCAGTGCGTGGTGCCGCCGGAGTGGCTCGCCGCGGTGAAGCAGCGCGGCCACGCCTACTTCATGGTCACCACGCGCGCGTGGCCGGACGCCAAGCCGGGCGAGCCCGTCGACGAGAAGCGCCTCGCCGAGTTCGCGGGCGACGAGGAGACCCTGCTCAACTCCGGCCACTGCCTGCTGCCCGCGCGAAGCCTGCGCTGAATGAGCGCCACCGGACTTCTGGAATGACTGAACCCGCGAAATCCACGGGAATTGGTTCAGTCGGGCGAAGTTTGCGCTGATATCGGCCCAGGATCGTTGATTCGGTGACGGCCGCTCGGCCGTCACAGTGAAAGGACGAGACCCGCAATGAAGAAGTCAACCCGAGGCGCCCTCGCCGCGGTCATCGCATGCGCGGCGGCGGCCGGCGGCGGCGCGTCCGCCGCGGCGGCCGAGCAGTCCGAGGTGAGCGTCCCGCTGCAGGGTGTCGAGTACGCCCTGGGGGTGCAGGCCCCCGAGATCACCCTCGGCCTCCCGGTCCCCCTGCCCAGCGGCAGCCCGGAAGGCCCCGACTACGTGGAGGGCCAGCTGCTGCCCGACCACGTGGTGCCGCGCGTCCCGGTCAACAACAGCCTCCCGTCCGCCCGGGTGCGGGCCCCCCTCTCCGACGTGCTCGGCGACCACAGCGTCGACGCGGTCGAAGCCGAGCTGAGCGCCTCCGACGTCAGGGCCACCACGCCGGGCGCCGGACTCGGTCTCCCGCTGACCACGCCGCGCGCCGAACTGTGGGGGCTGCCCGCTCCCCAGCTGCCCAGCGCGGGGCTCCACGCGCCGAGGCTGAGCGCCCAGCCGACGACCGCGCTCGGCCTCACCTGACCGTGGCGCCCCTGCTGAACCGTGTGGGCCCGGTCCCGAGCCGGGCCCACACCGCCCCCTGCCAGGAGCCCCCGGCCCCGCGGCTCATCGACCGCGTGACGCGCCGCCACCTCCTCGGCGTCGCGGCCTCCGCGCTGCTCGCCGCCGGGAGCGTATTCCGCCTCGCGCAGACGCCGCGCGAGGCGAGCCCGCCGGTCGCGCTCGACGACCCGCCGTCAGGCGAACCGCTGCCCGGCGAACCGTCGTTCGACGAGATGTACCGGGGCCGTCGCATCCAGGGCGAGTCGGTCGCCTCGCGGGACCCGCACGCTCCGGGGGGCTGGAGCGTCACCGTCGACGGGCGGCCGCTCGGGCTCATGCGCCGGGCGGACGGCGGCTATTTCAGCGCGGTCGACCACTTCCAGTCGTACGCGACACCGCTCGCCGCCGCCCGCGCGGCCGTCGACGAACTCGGCCCCTCCCAAGCCCTGAGCGGCCGCGGGCACTGAGCCGGCCGCACCGCCCCGGACGGCAGAACGGACGGACATGGCCCACACGCGCAAGAACCAGAGCAGCCTCAGCCGGGCCGAGCGGCGCAGGTTCGTCGACGCGGTCCTGAAGCTCAAGCGCAGGGGGGAGTACGACGAATTCGTCCGGATGCACATCGACTACTACGTGTCGGACGGTGAGGACAGGCTCCGGGTCGCGCACATGACCCCGTCGTTCTTCCCCTGGCACCGTCGCTTCCTGATCGAGTTCGAGCGGGCCCTCCAGCGGATCGACCCCGGTGTCACCGTCCCGTACTGGGACTGGACGAAGGACCGCAGCCCGGCCTCTTCACTGTGGGGCGAGGACCTGATGGGCGGGAACGGGCGGCGCTCCGACCGACGGGTCACGACGGGCCCGTTCGCCTACAAGCACGGCCACTGGGTCATCAAGGAGGGTGTCACCGACGGGAAGTTCCTCACCCGCGACCTCGGACGCCCGCGCGACCCCCTCGACCTGCCCACGCGGCGGGACGTGGCCTGGGCGATGGCCGATCCGCGCTACGACGTGCCGCCGTGGGACTCCCGCGCGCCCCAGGGCTTCCGCAACAAGCTGGAGGGCTGGACGTCGGCGTCGGGCAAGGAGCGGTGGCGCAACCACAACCGGGTCCACCGCTGGGTCGGCGGGCACATGCTGGGCGGCGCCTCGGTGAACGACCCCGTGTTCTGGCTCAACCACGCCTTCGTCGACCTGCTGTGGGACCGCTGGCGCCGCCGCCACCCCCGCTCGGCCCCCTAC
>NZ_WMBF01000322.1:0-7279 GCF_019400875.1 Streptomyces anatolicus
GCCCTCCGTGTCGACCGCCACCGGCTTGCACCCCGCGACCAGCGCGAGCACCACCACGGCTCCCACCGGCATCGTGCCCCGGCCCATCACGCCCCCACGTGCTCCTGGACAACACCTCTGGACAACACTCCTGAGAGTGTTTCCCGGTTTGCCGTGCGTGACGCGTCCCGCCGGGAAGCGCAAGCTGGAGGCATGACACACGAGTCGGAGTCCGGTCTGCCCATCGAGCCCGTGTACGGCCCCGAGGCCCTGGCGGGCTGGGACCCCGACCAGAAGCTCGGCGCCCCCGGCGCGTATCCCTACACGCGCGGTGTCTACCCGACGATGTACACCGGCCGCCCCTGGACGATGCGCCAGTACGCGGGCTTCGGCACCGCCGCCGAGTCCAACGCCCGCTACCGGCAGCTCATCGAGCACGGCACGACCGGCCTGTCCGTCGCCTTCGACCTGCCGACCCAGATGGGCCACGACTCCGACGCGCCCCTCGCGCACGGCGAGGTCGGCAAGGTCGGGGTCGCGATCGACTCCGTCGAGGACATGCGGGTGCTGTTCGACGGCATCCCGCTGGACAAGGTCTCGACGTCGATGACGATCAACGCACCCGCCGCCCTGCTGCTCCTCATGTACCAACTGGTCGCCGAGGAACAAGGAATCGACGCGAGCCGCCTCACCGGGACGATCCAGAACGACGTGCTCAAGGAGTACATCGCGCGCGGCACGTACATCTTCCCGCCCCAGCCCTCGCTGCGTCTGATCGCCGACATCTTCCAGTACTGCAAGGCCGAGATCCCGAGGTGGAACACCATCTCCATCTCCGGCTACCACATGGCCGAGGCGGGCGCCTCGCCCGCGCAGGAGATCGCCTTCACCCTCGCCGACGGCATCGAGTACGTCCGCACGGCGGTCGCGGCGGGCATGGACGTGGACGACTTCGCGCCACGCCTCTCCTTCTTCTTCGTGGCGCGTACGACGATCCTGGAGGAGGTCGCCAAGTTCCGCGCGGCCAGGCGTATTTGGGCCCGTGTCATGCGGGAGGAGTTCGGCGCGCGGAACCCGAAGTCGCTGATGCTCCGCTTCCACACGCAGACCGCGGGCGTGCAGCTGACCGCCCAGCAGCCCGAGGTGAACCTGGTCAGGGTCGCCGTCCAGGGCCTCGGCGCGGTACTCGGCGGCACCCAGTCGCTGCACACCAACTCCTTCGACGAGGCGATCGCGCTCCCCACCGGCAAGTCGGCCCGCCTCGCCCTGCGCACCCAGCAGGTCCTCGCGTACGAGACGGACGTGACCGCCACGGTCGACCCCTTCGCCGGGTCGTACGTCGTGGAGAGCATGACGGACGACGTGGAGGCGGCGGCGCTCCAACTGATGGAGCGGGTAGCGGACTTGGGCGGTGCGGTGCACGCCATCGAGCAGGGCTTCCAGAAGGGCGAGATCGAGCGCAACGCCTACCGCATCGCGCGGGAGACGGAGAGCGGCGAGCGCGTCGTCGTCGGCGTCAACCGCTTCCGGCTCGACGAGGAGGAGCCGTACCAGCCGCTGCGCGTGGACCCCGCCATCGAGGCCGGGCAGGCCGCCCGCCTCGCCCGCCTGCGCGCGGACCGTGACCAGGGCGCGGTGGACGCCGCCCTCGCCGCCCTGAAGGAGGCGGCGAAGGGCGACGCGAACGTCCTCTTTCCCATGAAGGACGCCCTGCGGGCACGGGCGACCGTGGGCGAGGTGTGCGGGGCGCTGCGGGAGGTGTGGGGGTCGTACGTGCCGGTCGACGCGTTCTGAGCACCCCTTGTCCCTAGTGGTGCCAGGCCGTGCCGCCCACGTTGTGGATCATCCGCTGGAGGACCTTCAGCGCACGGACGTACTCCTCGTCGCTGATGCCCTCGTGGATCTGCGCCCGGAGCCGCTGCTGGCGCCCGGCCACATGGTCCCGGAGCGTGCGGCCCTCGTCGGTGAGGGCGATGAGGCCATCGGCGCGCTCGGCGACCAGGCCGCGGTCGCGCAGGGCGCCGATGTTGTGGAGCAGGGTGCCCTCGCCGACCTCCAGGTAGCCCTTGAGGACTTCCACGACCTCGTCGAGCGGGCGGCCGTCCGGGTGGTCCAGGAGCTGGTTGAGTACCCACCACTGGGGCTGGGTGAGCCCGTGTTCGGCGAGGGTGGTGCGGATGTGGTTGACGACGGCCGCGCCGGCGGCCGAACTCCAGTAGCCGACGGGCTGGTTGACGAGGTCCTGGTCACTGTGCGAGTACGCGAATGTGGTCATGTGCTCGAACTTAGAACCTCAACTTCACTTGAGGTCAAGCCGTTTCATTTGAGGTCGAGCCGTGCCGGGGAGAGCCCCGTGCGGATCAACGGCGTCAGCCACCCCTCAACGAACCGGTTCAGGAGCCACGCCAGGGCCAGCATCGCCGCGACGGTCAGGGCCAAGGTGGCGTAGGAGGGCAGCCCGAGGCCCTGGTGCAGCGCCTGTACGGAGACCCAGCCCAGGTGCTCGTGCACCAGATAGAAGGGGTAGGTGAGGGCGCCCGCGACTGTGAGCCAGCGCCAGTCCATCCACTCCAGGCGGCCGAGCGCGATGAG
The DNA here is from genome assembly GCF_019400875.1 of Streptomyces anatolicus. Lineage (NCBI taxonomy): Bacteria > Bacillati > Actinomycetota > Actinomycetes > Kitasatosporales > Streptomycetaceae > Streptomyces > Streptomyces anatolicus. Next base: position 2,572 of record NZ_WMBF01000322.1, read on the forward strand.
CAGCACCGCCGCGAAACCCGCCGTGACGACCGCGATGATCACGAGCGAGGAGCGGTACGAGAAGGCGCCCGGGTCCGGCGCGTGCCACAGCTGGGCCACCGCGTAGTGCTGGCCGATCAGCCAGCTCACGCCCACGATGCCCCACGCGGTGAGGTCGCGGCGGTCGCGGTGGACGAGGTAGACGCCGATACCGCCGATGAAGTACGGGGCGTACTCCGGCATGAGGACCAGGTCGAGGAGCGGCATGTCCGCGGCCTGTGAGACCGCGGCGGCCAGCGTCCACACCGCGCAGAACAGCACCACGCGCGCCCGGGTCGCGCCCGGCAGCACGACGCAGAGGGCGAAGAGCGCGTAGAAGCGCAGCTCGGCCCAGAGCGTCCAGCACACGCCGAGCACCCGGTCCGCGCCGAGCGGCTGCTGGAGCATGGTGAGGTTCACCAGCGCGTCGCTGGGCGAGACCGCCTCGTACGCGACGACGGGCAGCGCGAAGACCGCCGTCACCAGGAGGACCGCTGCCCAGTAGGAGGGCAGCAGGCGGGAGGCGCGGGACGCGAAGAAGGAGCGCAGGGGCCTGCCCCAGCCGCTCATGCAGATGACGAAGCCGCTGATCACGAAGAAGATCTGGACGCCGAGACAGCCGTAGGCGAACCACGCGTGGGCGGTGGGGAACTGGAGCGCGGGCGAGTTGCCCCAGGCCTCGGATATCTCGCCGTCGCGGCCGCCGTAGTGGTAGACGGCGACCATGAGCGCGGCGACCAGGCGCAGCCCGTCCAGGGCGCGCAGCCGGGACCTCGCGCGCGGGGAGGCGCGCGAGCCGGCGCCCCCCGCGCGCCCCTTCGTGGCCGTGTTCGTGGCCGTGTCCGTGGTCGTGTGCGTGCGCGCGGAGGTGCCCGCTCCCGGTATGGGCTTCGGGAGCGTCGTGCCGGGAGGGATCATCCGAGCGCGGTCCGCTTGATCGTCCGCTGCACCGAACGGGCCCGGCGCGCGACCCGGCGCACCGCCGCGTTGCGCGGGATGAACGCCAGCTGCGAGGGGAGCGCCCCGGGCAGGGCGAGCGCGGTGAGGCGGCGCCGCTTGAAGTAGCGCCAGGTGCCGGGCCCGATGTTCCGCGCGAGATAGCGCTCGGCGTCGGGGCGCAGGCCGGGGTAGATCTGCGGCTGCATCGCGAAGCCGACGGCCTTGAGGAGCTGGGTCAGCTCGCCGGTGCCGAGGTCAGCCCGCCGCTCGGCGACCGCCGCGGCGTCGGTCAGCTCGGGCAGCAGCGCGTCGACGATGGTGACGGGGACGCGGTTGCTGTTCTGGTAGGGCGCGAGGCGCTCCAGGAGGAGGTCCGTGCCGGTGCGGGCGACGGGCAGGTCGTAGAGCGCGGACGCCGTGAGCAGTGCCGTGGAGAAGCAGCCGATCACGAGCGCGGGGCGCGTCCGCTGGTAGAGCACCTCGGCGAGTACGGGGGAGTCGAGCACCGTCAGCTCGACGCCGATCGCCCGCGCCTCCTTCTCCAGGGTGCGCGACCAGCGGGCCGGGGCGGTGGGGTGCGGCTTGAACACCACGTGGGTGTGGCCGAGGTCGGCGGCGCCGCGCACCATGCGGATGTGCAGCTCCTCCTCTTCCTCGGGGGTGAGGATGTTCAGGGCGGAGAGGTACTGGCCGAGGACGAGCGCGGGCGCGTCGGGGGCGGGCAGGCCGTCCGGCAGCTGGGTCTCGTCGTCCGCGAGTTCGGCGAGCACCTTCACGAACGCGTCGGTCGGCACGATCTCCGGCTCGACGCCGAACTCGGTGAGCAGCAGCGGGGTGAGGCCCGGCACCAGGTCCAGATGGAGCAGGCGGCGCACGCGCGTGCCGACCAGGGGGTCGAGCTTGTTGCGGGTGGGGCCGTAGCTCATCAGGCCGTCGGCGTAGACGTCCACGGGGGCGCCGTTGAAGATCTGCGTGAGCGCGAGCGCGGGGTTGACCTGGATCGACTCGACGGCCAGCTCGACGCGGTCGTCACCGAGGTCCCAGAGCATCCGCACATACCGCTCCCACAGCACGACGTCGTCGCCGCGCGGGGCCCAGCCGCCCGGGTGGAAGGGGGCGATGGCCTCGTTCCAGGAACGTACGTCGTCGAACCGGTCGCGCAGCCGGGCGAAGCCGGGCATCGCGTCGAGCGGTGTCGTCGTCTCCGGGGTCGCCGCGTTGTTGCTGACCAGCAGGATGCGGCGGTCGGCCGGGCCGAAGCGGTCGGCGTCCAGGGCGGCGGCGAGCGTCGCCGCCCCGTACAGCGTGGAGGCGAGGAAGACCTGCGTCGTGCGCCGGGCCGTACGGGGGGTCGTCTGCGGGCTTTCCATCACGCGGCCACCTCCGCCGACACGGGCCGGCGCCGCAGCCTGCGCAGCCGGGTGGCCCGCTGGAGGTCCATGGAGTCCAGGGCCTCGTCGAGCACGCCCTGCGGCATCCGCTTCAGCGCGGCCGCACTCATTGACTTCAATTTGCGGGCCACGGATGGCTCGAACCTTTCGATGGAACCCAAATGATGGGAGATGATCGCGCAATAGGTGCGCACGGCCTTCGGCAGGAGTTTGTCGGCGTCCCGGTCGGCCGCGGTTTCCCGTACGACCTGGTCGAATGCCTTGATGAAATCGAGCTGGCGGACATCGCCGATCTGGGTGAGCGACGAGGCGACCCCGCGCCGGTAGAACACGCCGAGCAGGCCGACCGCGGCGAAGGATTCCGCCTCCCGGTGCAGCCGCCAGATCCACGGGCGGTCCTCCGCGGTGCGCAGACCGTCGGTGAAGTGCAGCAGACCGGCCTCGGCGAGCCTGCGGTGGTATATGCCCGCCCAGGCGTACGCGTAGTCGACGGAGGTCGACCGGTCGGCGGGGAGTATCACCTCGCGCGGGTTCATCACGACGCCGCGCCTGCCGTGCGGCACCCGGTGGACCGTACGGGCCCGCGCGGTGCACTGCACATGGTCGGTGCGGACGAAGTCACAGCCCAACTCCTCGATGGAGGCGAGCAGTTGTGCGAAGTAGCCGGGCGCGAGCCAGTCGTCACCGTCCAGGAAGGTGAGGTACTCGCCACGCGCCGCGTCGAGGCCCGTGTTGCGGGCGGTCGCGAGCCCGCCGTTCTTCTCATGTCTGAGATGGACGGCGCCGGGCAGCTCGCGCGCCGCCCGCTCCAGGATGTCCGGAGTCTCGTCGCGCGAACAGTCGTCGACGAGAATGAATTCGAAGTCGTCGCGCGCGTTCGCACGCAGACTCCTCAAGGTGTCGGGCGCGTATTGCTGCACGTTGTAGAACGGCACGATGACGGAGAGCTTAACCACGAGGGTGACGTTAGGTGTCGGCCCGGCATTCGTCTCGACCCGCAGGGGGATGCGAGGTGAACGACGCGTGGCGGAATGGTTAACCGGGCCGCCGGACGGGCGTTTCCCGGGCCGATTAGCCATTCGTCGGCGTGCTGTTAACCGTTTGTTGCACCTGAGTTGGGCCGCGAATCGAAATGGCTTCCTAGCGTCTGGGACGTGCCAGCAAGTAACCGAAACCCGCTCCGGGTGGCCGTGCTCGCCGATTCCGATACGCGATGGAAGTGGGGCGCCCTCACCGCGAACCGCATCGCGACGGACAGTCGGCCCGAGTCCGACGGCCACCGTCTCAGCGGGTACCTGCTCCGCGGCCGGGCCACCCCGACGCCCCGGCAGCTCGAAGAGGTGGGGGTGCGCGCGGACAGCCTGCGCGAGGTCACCGCCGTCGAGTTCCTGCGCGAGATGGAGCGGGAAGCGCCCGACGTGATCGTGCTCGCCCTGGTGGGCGGCGCGGTCCAGGCGGTGCTGCACGGACTCGCCCGCGTCACCGAGGACGCCCGCCTCACCGGCACCGCGAAGAAGCGGCCCGTCGTCGTCACCGGCTATGTCGGCGTCGTCTACGAAAAGCTCGCCGACGGCCTCCTCCTGCGGCACGGCGCCGACGTCGTCCTCGCCAACTCCCGCCAGGACGCGGAACGTTTCCGCGCGGTGTACGAGGGAGTGGGCGCCGACGCGTCGGCGGTCACGGAGGCCGCCCTGCCCTTCCTCGGCGGCGCGCCCCACACCGGGCACGACCCGTACACGGTCGTCTTCGCCGCCCAGCCCTCCGTGCCGGAGAGCGCCGCGCACCGCACCTACCTGCTGCGCCGCCTCGCCGAACACGCCCGGCTGCACCCCGACCGCGAGGTCCTGCTCAAACTGCGCAGCAAGCCGGGCGAGCACACCACGCACATCGAGGAACTGCCCTACCAGAAGCTGACGCAGCGGCTGGAGGGCGGCCTGCCCGCCAACTGCCGCCTCGTCTACGGGCACATGGGCGAGGTCCTGGACCGCACCGACCTGCTCGTCACCATCAGCTCCACCGCCGCCCTGGAATCCCTGCACCGGCGCATCCCCACCGCGGTCCTCACCGACCTCGGGGTGCGCGAGGCGCTCGGCAACCACCACTTCACCGGCTCCGGCTGCCTCGCCTCCTGGGACCAGCTGGACGCGGGCCACCTGCCCGTGCCCGACGAGCGGTGGCTGGCCCGGCAGGGCGTCGCCGCCGACGGGGCGTACGAACAGGCCTTCGACGAGGCGCGCGAGAAGGTCACCGGCCTCCTCGCCGACGCCGCGGCCGGCCGCATCCCGCCCCTGAAGCCGTACTACAGCCTCACCACCGCCCGCGGCTATCTGCCCGGCATCCTCGCCCGCCACCACCTCGCC